>CALBZH010000873.1 GCA_937889795.1 uncultured Syntrophobacteraceae bacterium
GAAGAAGCAGGAGAGGTCATCCAACAGATCCCCATCCACTTAGAAACGCTCTAAGTGCTTGAGATTATTCTGCACAGACAGAAATAACCACAACAGGGAGGGCATGGAATGGCGGAAAATTTTTCATTCGCGGAACTGGTGATTCCCGGCACCTTCATACGCGTCCGAGCGGAGGGGCTCATCGGGGTTGGAGGCATTTCAACCGGGAATATCGGCATCGTGGGAACGGCGAGCGCCGGAGTGGGAGACGAGACCCACATCCTCTCCAACTATGAGGAGGCTCGCGCCCGATTCGGCAGCTATGACGCGTACGCCGCGGGCGCTGGCACGCTCAACCTGACCCGCGGCCTCGAGGTTCTGTTTCGGAACGGAGCCAAGCTCGTCTACGCCAGGGCTCTGGCCGTCAACGCGGCGACCCAGGCAGACTACACCGCCGCCTTCAGCGAGCTTGTCAAGGACGAGGTGAACATCCTGGTGGCTCCCCAGCTGTCGACGAGCACGGCCCTCGCCGTTTTTGGCCCGATCCTCGAAACGGCGGAGAACGACGGCAAGGACATGATGGCCGTTATCGGGTCGGACGCGGCCGAAGTGGACGACATCGTCGCCCAGGTCACCGCCAATGACCGGATCATCATGACGACGCCGGGGGTTAGAGCCTTCGACGCCACGGCAAGCATCGACGTGTCCCTGAGCGGCACGTACGGCGCGGCGGCGGTCGCTGGGCTTCTGAGCACCCTGTCACCTCAGAGCAGCCCCACGAACAAGGTGCTTCCCGGCGTTGTGAACCTCACGCATCGGTTCTCCTACGGAGAAATTCGTCAGCTGGTCAGTAGCCGGATGATGGTCCTGGAAGAGCGCCAGGGCGTGCGGGTTGTGCGGGGACTCACCACCGATGACGGGGCCTTCACTCAGGTCACGACGCGTCGCATCACCGACTTCGCCAAAGCCGGTATCCGGAAGGCAAGCAATCCGTTCATCGGACGCCTGAACAATCAGCGCGTACGCAAGGCTCTCCAGGGTGCCATCGACGGATTCCTGACCACCATGGTCCAGGACGAAGCCTTGATCGGCTACAGCCTCGAGGTCACCGCCACCCGAGCGGATGAAATCGCGGGCCGGGCCATCGTTAACGCCGTCATTCAACCCACCTTCAGCATCGATTTTATCGCGGTCACGCTGGTTCTAGAGTAGGAGGAAGACCATGGCTAACGCGAGTGTATTCACCGGAGCAGACGGATCCATCACCCTTTCCGTTCCCCAGGGGCCGGAGGGCGAAAAAGCTCAGGATGTCTTGTCCGCCTACGAGCTGATTTCCGTCGGACGCGTTCAAAACGTCAAGGTTGAGGTGCGCGCGGACGTGAAGGCCTTCCACGAGATCGGCCAGCGTTACGCAACGGAGCTGCGCCCCGGAAACATTCACATCAACGGCACCATCGGCAGAGCCTACATCAATGGCGCCATGCTCAAGCTCCTTCTCGGAGAGGCGGCGGACAGCAGACCGGCGGCCAGCTGGGCTCAACCCGCATTCAACATCACTCTTCTCGTGGAGAACGCAGCCACGCCGGGGGTCCGCAACACCGTCACCCTCCACGACGTGAAGATCGACAGTTGGGTCTACAATCTGCCGGAAGACGACTTCCTGCTCGAATCCGTCGGCTTCCAGGCGCTCTTTCTCACGGTGCAGGATGAAGGATGATGCTCTCCGCCCAAGAGCTGCTCGCAGGAAGTCAGCTGTCCTTTGAAGTCGCGATTCCGCACGAGGTGCTTCACCCTGGCACGGAGCCGGCCGACGAGCCGCCCACGACGACGGTGCGCCTTCGTCCGCTGACCGTACAGGATCTGCAGCTCATTTGCCGGGCGGCCAAGGAAAGCGACACGTTGGTGGCCGCCTTGGCTGTGCAGCGATCGCTGGTGGAGCCTAAGATGAGCGTCCCGGAAGTCTCCACGCTGCACGTGGGGCTGTTGCAGTTCCTGCTCCAGCAAGTCAACCAGATCAGCGGCATCAGCACGACGACGCAACAGATCTCGACGGCCGCGGCTGATCCCTTGGTGAAGGCGGCGTTCATCCTGGCCAGGGAGTTTGGGTGGACGCCCCAGCAAATCAATGAGCTCACCCTCAGCCAGGTGCTCCTCCACCTGCAACTGCTCAAGGAGAAGGCGTAGCGATGGCGGATTCGATCGAAGCCCGAGACGAGCTGCTTGCATTCGCCAGGAAGCTGAGAATGGCGGAAAGGGATCTGGCGTCGCCGCTCCTGGAGCTGGCTTCCACGATGGAGCAATTCGAGCAATGCATCACTCGAATCACCGTCGATCTGCGGCTGGTCGACTACTCCCCCTTTTCCAACCTCGCCGGGACCCCGGTCATGGGGGCAACAGAAGTCCCATCGCCGCGGCAGGCCCCCCCCTTCCCCGGCTCTCCGCAGCCATTTCCACGCACCGAAAAGCCTCCTCGCCAAAGCCCCGGGACGCCTTCCCCTCCCGACGCTGCCGCGATCAAGTCCTTCACCCGCGCGGATTCACCGACGACGGATGAGGAGCCTGGTCGATACGCCGGGGCAACGCCTGTTTCGGCCGCCACCGACCCTCCGGTTTTTTCTTTCCGCAGGTCCAGTGGATCCGTCACGCGGGACGTAACACCCGGAGAGCCTACTTCCGATAGTTATCCGGCGCATCAATCATCCGCGCCCACCCGCAGGTCCGTTTTGAAAGCCGCCCTCGAATCGTCCCTGCCGACCTCAGAGGACGATCCCCGACGGCTCCGACGCGTCAAGGAAGCTCTCCTTGCAGCCGGCCAGCGAAGGACGGGCCGAACGGTTCTGCCCGTGAAACCGCAGCCATCGGTCCCCGTCCCTGATGAGCCAACCGTTCCCCCCGGCTCCCGCGACGCCATTGAGGAAGAGGCGGACACCGCGACTGCCCTCATGGCGCAATTCGCCGACGAGCTCCTGCGCACGGCCAGGACCCAGCAAGGATCCAGCAATCCCGATCGCACCCCTCGCGAGACCGCTCAAAGGATCGATTCCGGCGGGCATCCGACAAGCGCGCTCGGAAAAGCTTCTCCGGGGACTTCGGCCTTGGGAGAGCCTCCGCACTCCCCCAAGGCTTTCACCACCACCCGCGGCGAACAGACTGGGGGCGCGCCCCTCGAACGCTCCCCCCAGCCTTATTCTTGGGGGTCGCCATCCTCCATCGAAACAGCGATTCCCGAAAACGTGATGCTATTCATGGAATCCTTGACGGAAGCCGTGCTCGCCACGGACGACGCCAAGCACCCCACAGAAGGCCAGCCCGTTGCCAACACCTCCCCGAAGATGCACCCCGTGTCCTCTCAGCCGAGCACTGGCATGCAGGACCGACCCCCTGAGCAGTCTCCGCATGGAGG
>CALBZH010000874.1 GCA_937889795.1 uncultured Syntrophobacteraceae bacterium
TGAAGCCAACGGTCTCGAATTGCACGCGAGCCAAGCGTTGCCCGTCCTGGTCGATCAGAACGCACAACGGTTTATCCAGTCGAATACTCAAGCAGGCTCTAACGCCTGTCGATGCGCAGCGCGGTTGAAATCTCGATCGTTTCTGACTCGCTCAGCCGCTCTTCGAGCTCGACGTGGATGCAATAACCCTCGAAAGGGGAGTGGCTGATCGCGACGATGCTGCCTTTTCGAATGAACTTGAGGGGGGGCACGTTCCCAGGGATGGGAATCGTGAGCACCGCAGGCCGTCCCAAGAGAGCGCGGCTGGTTTTTCGATCCCGGATCCCCGCGTAGAAGGCGGCACCACCACTGGATACATCGGTGAGGTCTCCTCGAAAGGGCTTCCCCAGCGGAGACCCCGCGGCACTAAGCAGTTGCACCATGATGCTCCCCGGGGTTTTCAGACGGCGATTGGCACGCCGATCCAGGCTGTGCTGCTTGAGGAGAAAGGGGATGTCGTGCGAGCCGAGAACGAACGCGCGGAGCTTGCCCTCGAGGGCCGGGAATCGCTTCTCCCAGTCGATCAGCACCTCCTTTTCCAAGGTCAACAGCTCGACCCGAGAGAGGGCCACGAGCGACATGGTGCACACGCTTTCAGAAAAGAACCCATCGCCCGCAACCACTTCCCTCGCCCCGATCCGCTTCAGCACGGTTTCCCTCGATCCCGTGCGCCAAAGCATGGCAAGCTCGCCCCGTTTCACAAAGCAGAGTTTGGAATAGTGCTCACCCTGAGTGAATACGCTCACGGTCGCTTCGACCACCTTTCCTTGCAAGGCAAAGTAAAGGGCGTTGCCCTCCTCCTGCGTCAGGGTCGAATACAGCGGGGCCCAGGCAGCGGCGTGATCCTGGTCGATGGCTTGCTGTTTTTCTTCCTCAATGATCTCACCCGACTGGATGATCTCGGTCAGAGCGAGCGCATCAAGTTCCATGAGTCTGGCTCGAAACGCCTCAGCCTTCGAAAAATCCTTCCGCTTGGCGCACTCAACAATCATCTCGAAAAGAAGACTCACAGCAGCCTTCGTATCGTTTTGACTCACGTAGGAGTCGACCAGGGATTCTCGCAGGGAATAGTCATCCATCGGCATACCCTTTCCCCCACACCACGGGGCAGTCTGGACGTCAGCGGACAAAGCCTGACCAGGTCGGATCTGTGCCTCGCGTGCCCTTCCACATTCCAAGGCACACCGAGGCGAAAGACCAACGAGGAGCAACGTGCGATAGCAGGAACGACATGAAGCAGCAGCTGTTTTATGCAAGGAGCACGCCACAAATTGACCACGGGACAGTAAAACCGGATCAGTTCTGCTCCTGATGGCAGAGCTCACCCCGAACGGCTGCAAAGCGGACGTTTTGTGATCTCGACCGATGCGAGGGATTCCAAGATCCCTCTCCTGCGCTCGGGATGACGGGCGCACAGGGTAACCCGTGCGGCGCAGGGACGAGCGTGAGGAAAGAGATCCTTCTGCGCGCGTTTTGTGGTAGTCTTCTGTGACATACTCCTCTTTCACCGCCCATGCGTGAGGTCGTTATGGAAGAGCTCAGCCGCTCATTAAAAGGTCGAATCGCCATCCGCACCTTCAAGATCACGGCCGATGCCCTGCTGCTGCGCGGCCATTACCGCATCTCCGGACCATCCGGCCAAACGATGGAAAATGCCCTTCGGACCCTCAGTCCCGAGATCTACGGTGTCATGAACGATCCGAGAACGATCGACCTCAACGGTCTAGAATACGTCTTGGACCGCCTGCCACGAGGCATTGAGCAGTGCAGCCGAATCGTCCTCACGGCCCAGGAGGAGCTCGATTCCACTTCCTTTGAGCGAATCATCCCGCCCAAGAGGCGGCGGGTCTCCTACCGCGTCGGCGAAAGCGAAATGTGCTTTGTGATCACACGGGGGCTGAGCGAGATTTATGACATCCTGACCCACCTGACCTTCCTTCACATCGAGGCACGGAAGATCGCCCAGCAGATGCGGGACGCCGAAGGCAACCCGGCCCAAGTCTGGAAAGAGCTCGAGCATGTCCTGACTCAGCCAGAGGAGCTCCGCGGCAAGGACCTCGACCATGCCCTCTGGAACCTCAGCCTGCTCCTCGGGCGCACCTTTCACGAGACGAAGGAGTCCTACGAGTCTTTCGAAGCCTCCCGGCGCGAGCACCAGGCCAACAACGGCCTGCTCCGGCTCATCTGGGACCTGGGCAAGCTCATGGACAACGAAATGAACCGCGCCCACGATCTGACCGTGCTGTTCACACCCGTCCTCGGGCACATCGTCCTCAACCAAGTGTACGGGAAGAAATGGGCTAAGCGCCTCTGGAATACCCTGATCCATCACCATCTGCAGGAGCGTCCCCTGCATATCATCAGCGCCAATCTCCACAGCGTCCTCAACACCCTGTACGCCTACGCCGCGGCACCCCCCGACGTCAGGGATCAGTTCCGCGGCGATTTCTACGGGCTCATCCAAGCCTGCCGCGACAGAGGCCTTCCGATCGAGAGCTTTGCCTCCGAGCACGGCTCCATGTTCCTTCCCGACGAAAGCGGCACGCAGATTGACTGCCAGCTCATCGACACGGCCGCAATCGCCGACCTTCCGCTTCACCCGGAGCTTCGCTTTTCCATCGATGCACTCCCCGACCCCAAGCCCGTCATTTTGGTCATGGATTACGCCTTCGGGACCCAGGCCTTCGAAGTCATGGATGAGCTGCTCGATCCCGCGGCCGGGGACGTCCGGGTGAGCCCCAGTCCAGTCCGCTCCATTTCCATCATGGGGAAGGCCGGAACGATCTGCGGCAACAAGGGGGACATCATGCTGGCCACCGCCCACGTGCTGGAGGGGCTGCCGCACAACTATATCGTGGAAAACGATCTCTCCCGGGAGGATTTCGCCGCTGACATCGATGTCCACACGGGGCCCATCATCACGGTGCTCGGCACGTCGCTTCAGAACCGGGATGTGCTTGAACGGTTTCAAAAGACCAGCTGGAAAGCGGTCGGCCTCGAGATGGAGGGAGGCCATTATCAGCAAGCCATCAGCGCCGCCATCATAAGAGGACACATTCCGAGGGATGTCAAAGTACGTTACGCTTACTACGCTTCGGACAACCCGCTCGTGAGCGGACAAACCCTCGCCTCCGGAAGCATGGGGGCTGCAGGAATACGCCCGACCTACATGATCACCAAGGTGATCCTGGAGAGGATCCTGGGCGGAAGGAGCCTCGTGACCGGGATCAGCACCGAGCAAGAAAGCCCTTCCAAGCTCCCATGATCGTCATTGCGGCAGTCTGATTGCCAAAATCTTGGGCTTTCTGGAGGTCGCGCTGGATCGTTGCCTGCAGCGCAATATCGAATGAGCTTCTTGGGAAGCTACGCGCGCGGAGGTCCGCACGACAAACCGTTGCAGCCAAGCTGACTGGTTTGGGTGAGCAATGGACCGCGGAGACGGCATGAACGAGCAGCGGGAGATCGAGAGACTCCGACGGCGCGTCCACGTGGCCCAGCTGGTATCCCTGCTGCTGGGATCCGTTGGGCTCCTCACCACGATCTTCCCTTTCCAGGGAGACCGTTTCGGGCTTCCCTGGTTAGTGGCGTCGACTCTGCCCGCCGTGGTTGCTTGGATGATCGGGGGGATTTGCCTCTTCGTTGGCGCATGCCTGTACTTCACGGCATCGACCCAGTGGGCCAGGCGTTTGCTGTGGATCTGGGAGCACACTTCTCCCGTTTCCATGAGGCTTGTTGTGGAGCAATTCGAGGACTCACGGGGGACGCGCTACCGGGCGCGAATCATCCCCGCGGAGTCTCCTCCCAAGGGTGGCTGGCTCATGAGGCTGTGGCTCAAGCCTCCGGACGTCCGAAGCCTCCTGCGGAAAGATTTCCCCGCGCAGGTGTACTTCGATCCGGAATCCGGGAGACCCGCGATTGTTCAATTCGAGCACGGAATCCTTTGGTCGCTGGCGGGAAATCGAGCGTCCGTTCGTTTGGGATCCGGAAAGAGGCCAGAAAGCTCCTACCCTGGGTCGAGCGATCCCGCTGACACGGAGACGTTGGAGGAGTCATGACACCGGACCA
>CALBZH010000875.1 GCA_937889795.1 uncultured Syntrophobacteraceae bacterium
GGAAGCCGACGACCGCCGATTCCGCCACCGCCGGGTGGGCAACGAGGGCGCTTTCGACTTCGGCCGTTCCCATGCGGTGGCCGGAAACGTTGATAACGTCGTCCACGCGGCCAGTGATCCAGTAGTAGCCGTCTTCGTCGCGGCGGGCGCCGTCACCCGTGAAGTAGAGTCCTTGATAGTTGGAGAAGTAGGTCTGGACGAACCGCTCATGGTCCCCGTAGACCGTCCGGAGCATACCGGGCCAGGCGTCCTTGATGACCAGGTAGCCTTCGCATGCACCCTGAAGGAAGTTGCCTTCGGGATCCACGATCTCGGGCTGGACGCCGAAGAAGGGCCGAGTGGCCGAGCCGGGCTTGGTGGCCGTTGCTCCGGGCAGCGGGGTGATCAGGATGCCGCCCGTTTCTGTCTGCCACCAGGTGTCGACGATGGGGCACCGCTGCTCGCCGACCACATTGTGGTACCACATCCAGGCTTCCGGGTTGATGGGCTCACCCACGGTGCCAAGCAGTTTGAGTGACTTGCGGGAGGTCTTCTTGACCGGCTCGTCGCCCTGCCGCATGAGGGAGCGGATGGCCGTCGGGGCCGTGTAGAAGATGTTGACGTTGTGCTTGTCCACGACATCCCAGAACCGGGACCAGTCGGGATAGTTGGGGATGCCCTCGAACATGATCGAGGTCGCCCCGTTGGCGAGCGGGCCGTAAACGATGTAACTGTGCCCGGTAACCCAGCCGATGTCCGCCGTACACCAGTAGACATCCCCATCCTTGTAGTCAAAGACATACTGATGGGTCATGGAGGTGTAAACCAGGTAGCCGCCGGTCGTGTGGAGAACGCCCTTGGGCTTGCCCGTCGATCCCGACGTGTAGAGAATGAACAAGGGGGCTTCGGCGTCCATTTCCTCGGCGGGGCAATCCGCGGAGGCGTTCTTCATGAGATCCGCCCAGTCCATGTCGCGGCCGGGGGTCCAGGGGACGTCGCCTCCCGTGTGCCGCACCACGATCACCTTGTTGACGCCGGGGCACTTCTTGACGGCTTCGTCGGTGTTGACCTTGAGGGGAACCCGCTTGCCGCCGCGGAGACCTTCGTCGGCCGTGATCACGATATTGCCTTGGCAGTCGTCAATGCGGCCAGCCAGGGATTCCGGAGAAAAACCCGCAAAAACGATGGAATGAATGACGCCAAGGCGCGTACACGCGAGCATGGCGATGGCCAGCTCGGGAATCATGGGCAGATAAATAGTGGCACGATCGCCGGCCTTGAGGCCCTGGGCCTTGAGGACATTGGCGAATTTGCAGACTTGCTCATGGAGCTGCTTGTAGGTGAAGGTCTTGCTGTTTTTGGGATCGTCGCCTTCCCAAATGATCGCGACCTGGTCGCCACGCTTTTCCAGATGGCGGTCCAGGCAGTTGTAGCTGACGTTGAGCTTGCCGTTGACAAACCACTTGATGGAGACGCCGTCCGTGAAGGATGTGTCCTTCACCTTGGTGAAGGGCTTGAACCAGGTGATGCGCTTGGCTTGTTCTCCCCAGAATCCTTCGGGGTCCTTGACTGACTGTTCGTACATCTTGAGGTAGGTCTCGTTGTCGCAGTGAGCGGATTTCTTCCACGCATCGGGAACAGGGAACAACTCGTTAGCCATCGAAAATTCCTCCTGAGGGTGTGGTGTTTGTGCATGATGGCGCCAAAGCGGCACCTGCTGTGAAACAAAACACATAATTTTGTCAAAAACCAACCAGCACGAGAGTCCAGCAGTGGTCCGACTGAGGAGGATGCGCCTGGTGCGCGTGGAGCGTACGTCGCGAGAAAGGATACGGTAACGAGATGCGTCGGTGTAGAATGAGATTGAGTCCCAGCTGACGGGACCTAACCTATCAGTTGAAAAATGAACTGTCAATATGTAAGCCATGAACAAAGATTCACATGACCCGTTGCGCACCCACGGGGTGTTGGGAAAAGAAAGCCGGAGCCTCCAATCGTTCGCGCGGCTCGGGGACGGCCCTCAAAATGCACAGTCCCGGTCCCGAGCCGGCCCCCTCGTGTTGCCGTCCCTGGCATCCAGACCATCCAGACTCCCGCATTCGGTGTGCGCTGCGTTCGGCATGGCGCCTGTCGCGACGGATCACGATCCCGTCTCGAGCGGCTGGTCGAAATAAGCGCTGAGGTCGACCATGTCCTCCTCGACGACGG
>CALBZH010000876.1 GCA_937889795.1 uncultured Syntrophobacteraceae bacterium
GGCGTCTTTGGGGCTATGCCTCGGGCCCGTCGTGGGGCTCCGGTTCAAGCTGCCCGCCGGGACATCGCAAACCTGACGGATCATCCGAACTTGTGACGAATGCCGTAGCCTCCTTTGGGAAAGCGCCACTCGATGTTGAAATGGGGACAGCCGATGCGGCAGGAGCCGCATTCCAGGCAGCCTTCGTGCGTGATGCTGATGTGGTCCTTTTCCAGCTTGTAGACGTTGGCGGGACACAGGAAGAGGCATGGTTGGTCTTGGCACCGGGCCATGCAGACTTCGGGATCGAGGAGCCTCAAATGAGATTCCTCATCGACCCGGTAGCGGTTCGAGAAAAGCTTGTCTTCGACCCTCACGCTCATCGCACACTTCTCCAGGCATCCCAGGCCAGACGCAGCATCCGCATGGGTGAATAGGCTCGTCGAATCCGGCCCCAGATCTCTCCCTGTTTCACCTTCTTGGGAATTCCGTTTACCCGGAGCATTTCCCGTGCGGCCCCGCTTGCCAAGGGCGGGAGAATCGAGAACAGCTCCTTGTGCTGTTCGAATAAGGAAGGGAAGCGCCGGTATTTGCGCATGTCCTGGAGGACATACGAGGACTCCAGCCGCTCCCGATACCCGCTGAGCCCTTTCCTCGAGAAATCGCCCCGCTCCAAAGCCTCGACGATGGCTTCCGCCGCAAGCCTCCCGGAGGTCATGGCCAGATTGGTTCCTTCCCGGTGCAAGGCGTTGAACAGCATGGCCGAATCACCCGCAATGAGAAACCCGTCTCCGCAGAGCTGCGGGATGGTGCTGTAGCCCCCCTCCGCAAGCCAGTGCGCCATGTATTCCTTCGACTTGCCTCCCTTGATCATGGGGGCCACCATGGGGTGCGTTTTCAAGTCCTCGATGAGCTCGTAGGGCTTGGCCCGGTGTCTGGCGAAATCGGCCAGATTGGCGCCGATGCCGAGCGATAGGGAGCTCTTGTTCGTGTAAAGGAAGGCTATCCCGTTCATGCCTTGCGTGATGTCTCCGAGGATCTCGACCGTCACGCCATCGCCCGATTCCACGCCGAAGCGCTCATTCACGAGCTCCTCGGGAAGGGTGATGACTTCTTTGACCGCCAGGGCTACGTGGTCCGGGGCGGGCTCCGGGCGGAATCCCGTCTTGCGGGCCAGGGGCGAATTGACGCCGTCCGCCAGCAGGACCACGCGCGCACGGAGGTCCCCCTCGGGGCGGTCGGTACGCACGCCGATGACGTGGCCCGATCCGTTCCGCAAAAGGTCGGTCACCACGGTGGAGCAAACGATCAGGGCTCCCTTGGCCTTAGCCTGCTCGGCAAACCAGCGGTCGAACTTGGCTCGCCCGACGGTCATGGCGTTGTAACGGGCGTCGAGCTCAAAAGCGCGATCGCGGTAGCTCACGCTGTAGCCGCCGTCCCGAGATACAAACCAGATCCGGGACTCGACGATGTTGCGCTCGATGGGGCAGCTCCTCTCGGCAAAGTCGGGGATCACGCTGGCCAGGTCGTGACCGTACAAAACGCCGCCATACATGTTCTTGGATCCCGGAAACTCACCCCGCTCGATCACGACCGTCTTTGCGCCCTTTTCGGCCAGAAGACAGGCGGCCGAGATCCCGGCGGGACCGGCGCCGACGATCGCTGCGTCAAAGACCTCGTTCATGGCTGAACCCTCCGGGATGGGCAGGTAGCAGGCTTCATCGTCCTGCGGCCCGCTCCTTGAGCTGCTTGATCAGCTCGGGGACGATTTCGAGATAGTTCCCCACCAGGGCTACGTCTGCGAGACGAAAGATGGGGGCGTTCGGATCGGAGTTGATGGCGATGATTTTTTCCGAGCCCTGCATGGCCACGAGGTGCTGAATGGCCCCCGACACCCCGACGCCGATGTAGAGCTTGGGGGCAACGGTCTTCCCGGTCTGTCCCACCTGCCGCTCATAAGGAAGAAGACCTGCTTGGACCACCGGTCTCGAGCAGGCGATCGCGCCCCCCACCACATCGGCCAGCTCTTGTAGAAGCGGGAAGGCTGAAGCATCGCAGGCCCCTCGCCCGGCGACCACGAGGGCCGGTGCCCGGACGATGTCGACACTTCCAAGCTCTGCGGTCTCGCGGATGAATTCCACGATCTCGGGGAGCTTGAGGGATGGAGGCGTCCAGGCGTGGCGCTGGATGGTGCCCTGGCGGCTCGGGTCCCGCGCCGGCATCTTCATGACGCGGGGTCTCACCGTGCTCATCTGCGGACGATGCTTTTCGCAGAAGATCGTGGCCATGATGTTGCCGCCGAAGGTGGGCCGGGTCATGAGGAGCAGCCGGGTCTCCTCTTCGATGGTGAGCCCCGTGCAGTCGGCGGTCAGCCCCGTGTTGAGGTGCGTGGCCACAACGCCCGCCAGATCGCGGCCAAGATGAGTCGCCCCGATGAGGAGGATTTCCGGTCGGATTTGCTCGCACAGACCGGCCAGCGCCTGTCCGTAGGGCGCCGTGAGATACCGGGCGAGGGAAGGGTGGTCGATGAAATGGACCTCATCACACCCGTAGGCGACGGCTTCGGAGGCAATGGGCTCAACGCTGCTGCCTAGGAGAAATCCGAGAACCCGACTTCCCAGCGTCGCCGCAAGATCCCGAGCTTTTCCCATGAGCTCCCAAGAAACCTGGGCTCCTGCTCCTCCGGCGACCTCGATGAAAACCGCTACACCCTCGTAGCCGGGCGCTGTCCGGTCTGCGGCCGACTCCTCTTTCTTTTCCTTCTTGCGGCGCTTCTTCTCAAAGCGAACGGCGTTGACGGGACACGCTTCATGGCACTTGCCGCAGCCCACGCAGCCTTCCGGATCGACCTTCGCATACCCTTCAGAGGTGAGCTCGATGGCTCCAACCGGGCACTCACCGATGCAAATCTGGCAGGCGATGCATTGATCGGGGATGATCTCGGCGGTTTCGATGCCTTTGGAATTCCTCGCCATGGGTTGTCAGGTCTCCCAACGATGCTGAAACTTTTCGAGAAAGGCCTTGTCAGAGAAAACAACGTCCAGTGCCTGCGCCACGGTTCCAGGGATGTCCGTCTGAGCATCGAGGCGAGGTCCCCCCGCCTTGGCTGGAGGGGAGGAAATGGCGCGTACCCACGTGGGCGACCCCTTGATTCCGACTCGATCCGCGCGAGCATCGATTGCCTGCGCGTCCCAAACTGTGATAGGCGCTCTGAGGGAATCGATGAGAAGAGGAAGGGGCGCTCGACGTACCGCAACAAGCTCGAGCTCAACCGAGAGGAGAGCTGGCAATGGGCCGCGAATGACCTCGATGCCCCCTTCGATTTGTCTTCGGACCTGGATCGTGCGCTCGTCGAGATCCACCCGCTCAACGTCAATGACGTAGGTGAGCTGGGTAAGTCCGAGGCGCGTGGCGATGCCGGGGCCTGTCTGAGCCGTATCGCCGTCAATGGCCTGCTTGCCGCACAAGACCACGTCGACGGGGAGCTCGGCATGGAGCCGTTCGATGGCTTTTGCCAAAGTGAAGCTGGTGGCAAGCGTGTCCGCTCCGGCGAAAGAGCGGTCGGAGAG
>CALBZH010000877.1 GCA_937889795.1 uncultured Syntrophobacteraceae bacterium
CATCTGCGTGAGGACCGGCGGCACATCCAGGACCGGGACGTCGAGATCCTTCGCAAGACCGTCAAGACCAAGCTGAATCTCGAGATGGCTGCAACACCCGAGATGATCCGCACGGCCCTGACGATCCGGCCGGACCTGGTGACCCTTGTGCCCGAGAAGCGCCAGGAGCTGACCACGGAAGGCGGACTGGACGTCGTGCTGTACGAGGACTCCCTCAAAGAAGCCATCAAGACGTTTCACGAAGCCTCCATCGGAGTGAGTCTTTTCATCAACGCCGACCCCAAGCACATCAAGACGGCCCACCGTCTCGAAGCCGACTACATTGAGATTCACACGGGGACGTTCTCGGACGCGGACACCTTCGCCCGGCGCCAGGAGGAGTACGAGCGGGTCGTCGACGCCGCGAAGCTCGCCCGCAAGCTGGGTTTGGGAGTCCACGCGGGACACGGCATCGACTACGTGAACGTCCCCTGGCTTCGCAGAATCGCGGAAATCGAGGAGTTTAGCATTGGGCATTCGGTGATTGCCAGAGCGGTGCTGGTGGGCATCGAGCGTGCGGTCCGCGAAATGATCGCCCTTGTGAACGGCTGACCGTGAGCATCTACGGCGTAGGGATCGACCTGGTCCGGGTGGACCGGATCCGCGCATCCATCGAGCGGTGGGGCTTCCGCTTCGAGGAGCGCGTGTTCTCGCCCGGTGAGATCGCGGCCTGCGCGAAGCGTAAGAACCGCGCAGGGTGCCTCGCCATGCGGTTTGCGGCCAAGGAAGCCTTTGTCAAAGCGTTGGGGACCGGCATGAGGCCTCCCCTGCGCTGGCGAGACATCGAGGTGCGCAACAATTCCCTGGGAAGGCCCGAGATCCAACTGTCGGAGGCCGCATTGGAGCACTGCCGCTCCCGGGGGATCCAGAGCTGGCACCTCAGCCTCACGGACGACGGTGACTACGGTGCCGCCGTGGTGGTGTTGGAGAAATGAGGACGATGATGCGACTCGTAACGGCATCCGAAATGGCGTCTTTGGACAGACGAACGATCGAGGAGATCGGTATCCCGGGAATGGTTCTGATGGAAAACGCCGCACGTGGAGCCGCGGGCTTTTTTCTCGAGTTCCTGCCGGACATCCTGACGCGGCGCATCACAGTCCTCGCCGGAAGCGGCAACAATGCGGGCGACGGGTTCGTGCTCGCTCGCATCTTTCACGGCATGGGGGCCAAGACGGGCGTCGTCTGTCTGCGCGACCCCGAACGGCTGCAGGGGGACGCCCTCACCAATTTTCGCATCATGGGGCGAATCGGGGTTCCCGTTCAGGTTTGGAGCGAAGCCCAGGAGTTCGAGGCTCAGTGGCGAGCCATCGCGGAAAGCGAGGTCGTCATCGACGCCATTTTGGGCACGGGCCTCAAAAGCGAGGTGCAGGGTCTATACCGGCAAGTCATCGACCGCTTGAACGATCTTGACGTTCCCATTCTGGCCGTCGACGTCCCCTCCGGGTTGGACGCGAGCACGGGAAAGATTCTCGGGAATGCCGTCCGGGCAAGTGCAACGGCCACCTTTGGCTGCTTGAAAATCGGACAGGTGATCGACCCGGGACGCGAGCGGGTCGGGGAGCTCCGCCTGGTGGACATCGGTATTCCCCCGCAGGTGGTCGAGAAAAGCGGGGTCCAGCGCTGGTGGCTCGATGGGTCTCTCGTTTCCGGCTGGCTCCATCCCCGCCCGGAAGACGCCCACAAGGGGACATGCGGGCACATAGCCGTGCTGTCCGGATCCAGGGGAAAGACGGGAGCTGCAACGCTCATCTGCCAAGGAGCCGCGCGGGTGGGGGCCGGCCTGGTGACCCTGTTCATTCCCGAAAGCCTCAACTCCATCCTCGAAGTGAAGCTGACCGAGGCCATGACGTGGCCTATCCCGGAAACCGAGGAGCAAAGTCCGAGCATCGCGGCTCTGGACCCGATCCTGGAGCTTCTCGCGGGGAAGCAGGCCTTCGCCATGGGGCCCGGCATTTCAACCCACGCCAGCACGGGACGCCTCGTCCGGGGGCTCCTTGCCCAATGTCCCTGCCCCATGGTCCTCGACGCCGACGCGCTCACGCTCGCGAGCGACGACGTTTCGGTCCTGGGCAGTGCCGGACATCCGATCGTCATCACGCCCCATCCCGGCGAAATGGCCCGACTCCTGAGCTCCACGACCAAGAGCGTCCAGGAAGACCGGCTGGGAACCGCATCCCGCTTCAGCCAGGAGCACGGAATCACCGTGGTTCTGAAGGGAAGTCGCACGATCATCGCGGCGCCGGACGGACGGATCGCGGTCAACGGCTCGGGCAATCCGGCCATGGCAAGCGGCGGTATGGGAGACACCTTGACCGGCATGATCGCGGGACTGCTCGCCCAGGGGTGCGAGCCGTTTCGGGCAGCGTGCCTGGGCGTCTACATCCATGGTGCCGCGGCGGACCGCAGGATAGGCCACATCGCCAGCCGAGGGCTCCTTGCATCGGATTTACTGGAGGAAATTCCGGGCATCATCGGAGAGATCGAGCGTGCTTAAGGCCGGGTGACTGCCATGACGTCTTTTGCCATCGAATCGCAATCCGAGGAGCAAACCACGGCCATGGGGGAGGCCTTCGGACGATTTCTCGAGCCGGGTGATGTGGTGGCCCTTTGGGGGGATCTCGGCGCAGGGAAGACGTTTCTCGCCGGAGCCCTTGCCAGGGGACTCGGCATCCCCCGCTCTGTTCCCGTGACCAGCCCGACCTTCACGCTTGTCAACGAGTACGACGGACGCCTGCACCTCTACCATCTCGATCTCTACCGGCTGGGAGACCCGAGCGAGATGGAGACCCTTCCCTGGCGAGACGTTCTGTACGGCCAGGGGGTCGCCGTCATCGAGTGGCCAGACCGCCTTGGAGAATTGATCCCGGACGATCGCTGGGACATCGAGATCGAGATTCTGGGCGACGACGAGCGGCGCTTGACGGTCCGCGCCCATGGAGACCGGAACGTCGCGCGGCTCGCCGCCCTGCGTGGGATCCTCGGCGCGGGCACTTAAGGCACGTGGTCCCCGACGCTCGACTTGGCGCGAAGACGCGCGTCGAGGGGTGGTCAGTCAAACCGGACGGGCTCGTCGGGCGTTTCCACGTCGCGGGGAAGCTCCCTGAAAGGAAACGGTTTCTCATGCTCGTTCAAGGTGGTATAGCGCATGACCCGGTAGGCGTAGGCCGCCAGCTTGTTGCTGAAGTCCTTGAGCGGTCGGCTGTAAGTCTGCGTGATAAGCAGGTACACGTATTGGAAAACGACCGTGATCTGGATGAAAAACTTCAGGATTTCCAGTACGAGCAGGAAGAACAGGGAGTAAAGCAGCCGAATGGCGATTTGTCCGCGGGAAGGGGTCCCAGACGTCAGGTCGTTCATCATGTGCTCCTCTTCATCGTTTCGAGTCAGAATCAACAATCTTCCAATGTGCGCATCGAAGTCGGATCGTCTGGAGCCATCCAATCGAAAGCATTCCTGGCTGCCACAAGGCGCTCCATACGACCGGAGTCACAGCTCAAGGACGTCCCCGGGTGATGGCAATAGGACGTCAAGGTCATGCACTTCCCGGGCAAAAGTCTTGATCTCCTCAAGGCGGGCCTTCCGCTCGTCCCGCTGAAGGTGGACCAAGGCCAGCCGCTTCGCCCCCGCTCCCCGGCTGAACCCGACCGATTGCATGACCGTTCCGTGCCCGGCAACCGGCTGCTCCAAACGAAAGGCTTCGTGCACGACCAGGTCACAGCCGTTCGCGAGGGCGAGGCTTTCTGGTGTCGCCAATCCATCGCCACTGTAGAAGACCGAATGCTCGTCATCGTCGATCCGCACCGCCAGATCCGGCTGTCCGTGATGGTTTGACGCAAACCGCCACAGCAGTCCGGCGACGTCGACGGCCCGTCCCGCTTCCACGGTCACGAACTCCAGGGGATACATCAGCTTGGCCAGAAACCCCGGGTACGCCAGCTCCACGGCCTGCGTCACCTTCTCTTCGACGCCCACTTGTCCCACGATCGTCAACGGCTTCTTACGCTGCATCTCCCACAACCGCAAGATGAGCGCCGGCACTCCAAAGAAGTGATCGCCGTGAAAATGCGAGATCCAGAGGGCATCCAGATCTTCCGGATCCGCAGTCCAGGCGAAGTACCGTGGAGGAACGGTGAACCCGCAATCGAGCAGCACGGATCGGCTGCCACATTCGGTGTGAGCCTGCAGCCAGATGGAGGTGTTCGGAAGGGTGTCGTCGCACGCTTCCCCGACCCCCAAGAAGACGACTCGCATGGGATCTCCTCTTTTTCCTGTCGGGAAGGGAGCCTCTTCTCTAGTACACGCACCGAACGTGTATTAACATAGGATTTCATTGCGCACCAGCAAGCGATGCAAACGAGGCGCAATCAAGGGCGAAAGCACCATCCGATATCGATCACAACCATCACATCTGGAGTACGCTATGGATCGTCTTCACGGCTTTGATATGCTTCTCGAGCAAGAAATCCCAGAGCTCAAGACCATCGCCCGACTCTACAAGCACGCTCGAACCGGGGCCGAACTGCTCTCTCTCATCAATGACGACGAAAACAAGGTGTTCGGCATCACGTTCCGGACTCCGCCCAAGGACTCCACCGGCGTGGCCCACATTCTGGAGCACTCCGTCCTGTGCGGCTCCCGCAAATACCCCGTGAAAGAGCCCTTCGTCGAGCTTCTCAAGGGCTCTCTCAAGACCTTCTTGAACGCGTTCACTTACCCCGACAAGACCTGCTACCCCGTGGCCAGCCAGAATGCTCAGGATTTCTACAACCTGATCGATGTCTACTTGGACGCCGTTTTCTACCCGCGGATCACCCCGGAGATCTTCCAACAGGAAGGCTGGCACTACGACCTGGAGGATGCGGCCCAGCCCCTCACCTACAAAGGCGTCGTGTTCAACGAGATGAAAGGGGCCTACTCCTCACCGGACACGCTCCTAGCCGAATACACCCAGCAGTCGCTTTTCCCGGACACGACTTATGGGCTGGATTCGGGAGGAAACCCCAAGGTCATCCCACGCCTGACCTATGAGCAATTCAAATCCTTTCACGAGGATTACTACCACCCATCCAACGCCCGGGTCTTCTTTTACGGAGACGACGATCCCGAACACCGCCTGGCGCTTCTCGACGCCTACCTTCGCGAGTTCGAGCCCAAAGCCGTGGATTCATCGGTTCCCCTTCAGAGCCCTTTCAGCGGTCCGCGGCGTATCACCCGGCACTATGCATCAGGGGAAGGGGACGGAAACGAGCGCGCCAAGCCCATGGTGACGGTGAGCTGGCTTCTCCCGGAAACGGCTGACCCGGTCACGAACCTCAGCCTGGTGATCTTGAGCTACGCCCTTCTTGGAATGCCCGGCTCCCCCCTCCGGAAAGCCCTGATCGACTCGGGACTGGGCGAGGACATCACCGGCGTAGGGCTGGAAAACGAGCTCCGTCAAATGTACTTTTCCACGGGCCTCAAGGGTCTTCGTCACGACAACGGAGACGAGATCGAATCCCTCATCCTGAAAACGCTGGCCGATCTATCGGCGAACGGCATTGACCCCGGCACCATTGAAGCGGCCTTTAACACCATCGAGTTTCGGCTTCGCGAAAACAACACAGGCTCCTTTCCCCGTGGGCTCGCCCTGATGCTGCGCTCGCTGACCACCTGGCTCTATGGGCATGCCCCCCTCTCCTTGCTCCGGTTCGAAGGCCCGCTCGCCGAGATCAAATCCAAGATCGGGGCAGACCCGGCTTTCTTTTCTGGCCTCATCCGCAGCCATTTTCTCGATAACCCTCACCGGACAACCGTGCTTCTGCTTCCGGATCCGGAGCTCCGGCCGAAGGAAGAAGCTGCCGAGCGGGGAGAGCTTGACGAAATCCGACGAGATCTCTCCCATACGCAGATCGAGGAGCTCGTGTCGAGTACCCAGAGCCTTCGGCGCATGCAGGAAGCGCCCGATCCGCCTGAAGCCCTGGCGACGATTCCAACCCTCCGGATCGAAGACCTCGAGAGGAAGAACAAAACCATCCCCCTTGCCGTTCAAACTGAAGACGCTGGGCCGCTGCTCACCCATGATCTGTTTACCAACGGCATCCTTTATCTCGACCTCGCCGTGGACCTCCACACGATCCCGCAGACCCTGCTGCCTTACGTTCCTCTATTTTCGAGGGGACTCACCGAAATGGGCACCGAGCGGGACGATTACGTTGCGCTTTCCCAGCGCATCAGCCGAAAAACGGGAGGCATCTGGCCCGAGATCTTCACCGGCACCACCACCGATTCCCGCGAAGGGATCGCCTGGCTCATCCTGAGGTCCAAGGCGACGAAGCGTCAGGCGGAGGACCTGTTCGAGATTCTCCGAGACGTTGTGTCCTCGACGCAGTGGGACAACCGGGACCGATTCCGCCAGATGGTCCTGGAGGAAAAGGCCCGCCATGAGCAGCGGTTGATCCCCAACGGCCATCAGATTGTCAGCCAACGCATCCGAGCACAGCACACGGAATCCGATTGGGTCACGGAGCGGACCAGCGGCTTGAGCTATCTCTTCTTCGTGCGAGACCTGGTCCAGCGCGTCGAAGAGGATTGGGCTGGTGTCCGTGTATCCCTGAATGAGCTTCAGAATTTGTTGCTCGATCAACGCCGATGGCTGTTCAATGTGACGTGCAGCGACAGCGATTGGTCCGAGCTCCATTCGGCGGTGTCCGACTTCAAGAGGATGCTCGCCCAACCCCGCTCCGCCGACCTTCCCAAGGTGCAATGGGCTCCCGATAGGGCGCCGACCTTCGAAGGGCTCGTGATCCCGAGCCAGGTCAACTACGTTGGCAAGGGCATCAACGCCTACGAGCTTGGCCATGAATTCCATGGCGCCCTGCTGGTCGCCGCCGGGTACCTGCGCAGCACCTGGCTGTGGGAGAGGGTCCGTGTTCAGGGGGGTGCCTACGGAGCCTTTTCCCAATTCGACCGGCATACCGGCAACCTGACCTTCGTGTCCTATCGCGACCCCAACTGCATGAAGACACTGGATACCTTTGACCAGGCGGCTGAGTTTCTGAGGTCTTCGGACTTCAGCCCCGGTGAGATCGTCAAGGGGATCATCGGGACCATCGGCACGCTTGACGCCTATCTGCTTCCCGACGCGCGCGGCTACCGCTCCATGCTGCGTCACTTGCTCCGGGACGATGAAGAGAGCCGCCAAAATATGCGCGATCAGGTACTCGCCACGACTGCGGCCGACTTCCGTCGCGCAGCTGACGTATTCGCCGACCTGAAGGAGCAGGGGATCGTCAAGGTTCTCGGCGCCAGATCAACCGTCGATGAGCTGGCCAGGGAGCTGCCCCACCCGGTCACCGTGACGCCTGTCCTGTGATTTTTCGTGGGGCTGCCCGAGGCTCCCTCATTGCCATTCTTGTAGATCCTTGAAAGGCGTGCTAATGTCGTCTCTGCGGCCGACGCACACGGGCCTTCTTCCTCAGCCTGAAACCAGTCGGTCGCAACAGACGAATCATCTTTGCAAGGACGAGATATGTGGTGGCCGTTCAACAAGAAGAAGCCCGCACCAAGACACACGATCCACTGGCACGCGACCATGCATTGCTCGTTTCCCGAATACGAGCAGAACGTGCCCGTGGAGGTCCTCGAAATATCAAGCAAGGGCGCGCGCCTGCGCGTCGAGAAGCTGCAGGTGGGACCCTACCACCTGTTCGTCGGGGATCCTCTGGCCAAGTTTTCCCTTGCCTTTTCGCTCGACGACGGTGCGGTTGAAGCCCCCGTCGAATTTCTCTGGTACAACCTTGAGGAAGGCAAGAGAACCTTCCTGGTGGATGTCGATTTTGCGGCGATGCCGGACGCCACCAAATCCGCGCTGAAGAAGGCCATCAAACAGTTGACGCATTCCACGGCCGAGACGCCGACAAGCGCTGCCCTCCCAATGCCCGCGGAGAGGATCGATTCCGCGGATGAAACAGAATGATCCGAAGAGGGTTCTGAATGCGCTATCGGGCGGTTGTATTCGATCTGGACGGGACCCTGCTGGATACCCTCGAAGACCTCGCCAACGCGATGAACGCGGTCCTGAGCCGACACGGGCTCGTGACCCACGATTTGACGGCCTACAAGCGCATGGTCGGAGACGGGGTCCGCATGCTGGTCACGAGAGCACTGCCCGATTCTCTGCGCCGTGAGGAAACCATCACGGCCGTCGAGACGAAAATGCGGGCGGAGTACGCACGCCGCCAGCTGGAGCACACCCGCCCCTACCCCGGGATCCCCGAGCTTCTAAACGCCCTCGCCTCGAAGCACATCCCCATGGCCATCCTCTCCAACAAACCCCATGAAGCGACCCGGGCCGTTGTGGCCGCCCTGCTGTCTGCGTGGCAGTTCGATGTCGTGCAAGGGGAGACCCCGGAAACGCCTCGAAAGCCCGATCCGGTGGGTGCCCTCAGCATTGCCTCCCGCCTCGGAATTCCCCCCGAGGAATTCCTTTACGTCGGGGATACCGACACGGATATGAAGACGGCCAACCGCGCCGGCATGCTCGCGGTCGGAGCGCTCTGGGGATTCAGAGATCGGGAAGAGCTCCTGGCCCATGGAGCCCGAACACTCATCGAAACGCCCCTGCAGCTTCTCGAATGCTTCGATCATCCCCCTTCCCCTGCATGAAATCGCTGGAGCAGTCCCATGACTGAAGTCAACCTCGAAGAAATCACCGAGCACCACTCCGGTGGACGGTTCGAGCTGATCTGCGGTCTGACCATCGCCTTCCTGGC
>CALBZH010000878.1 GCA_937889795.1 uncultured Syntrophobacteraceae bacterium
CCAGCGACCAGAGTGTAGTAGGTGGCCGGGATGCGCTTGGCGAGACCGCCCATCACATCGCCCAAGGTCAGAATGGCGTAGGTCTCCTCGATGAAGCTCACCGCGGTCAGGTCGAGTCCCAGCACCCCGACCACGATGCCCCCGACGATGCCGGACGCGTTGGCAAAAAGCGTGAGGAGGGGCCCGCAGACCGCCAGAGCGTAGACCTTGGGGAGGACCAGAAAGTTTTGGATGTCGAAGCCCATGACCTGCAGGGCGTCCACTTCCTCGTTCACTTTCATGGTTCCGATCTCAGCCGCGAAGGCCGATCCGGACCGACCCGCAAGGATCACGGCCGTAAAGATGGGCCCAAGCTCACGCGTCAAGGCCAAGCTGAGCAGATCGGCCACGAAGATATTGGCGCCGAACTGCCTCAGCTGAACCGCTGCCTGAAACGCCATGACAAGGCCCAGAAGAAAGCTCAGCAAGAAGACGATCGGCATCGCCTCCGCCCCGGCGAGCTGCATGTAATAAAACGTTTCGCGCCATCGCGCGCGCCGGAAATGCGTCATGGCCCAACCCGTGGACAACAGGAAGGAGCCGATGAACTGCACGAGCTCGCGCCATTCCTTCGAGCCCCTCAGCCAGCCCCGCCCTAGGACCGCAACGATCTCGGACAAGCTCACGCGAGGTTGCTCGGCCTCTTGCTTTGTCTCGGTGCGAAGGTATCTGAGGAAATACTCCGCGCTGGGGGGCACGGCATGAAAGCGCACATCGATCGATTGGCGGACGCAGTGTCGCCACAGCAGCCGCAACAAGGCGAGACCCGCGCTGTCGATGTGAGAGACGTCCTGGAAATCGAGCAGAACAAACCTGGGGGGGCGCTTTTTCAAAGCCCGCGACAGACCGTCCCAGACGAGCTGAGCGTGCTCAAAGTTCAATGAATCATGAAAGGCGAACCGGGTACCACCGTCGTCCGTTTGGGTCGTCTCGACGGGTGGGCGATTCATTCTGAGGTCAGGCCCCTGGCTTTTGATTGATTCTCTCCCTGAGGACACCCGAGCACTTGAAGGTCACGACCTTGCGGGGGGAGAGCATAATGGGGGTCCCGGTCTGGGGGTTTCTTCCCCGACGCTGATTCTTGTCCTTGACGCTGAACTTCCCGAAGCCACTGATCAGCACATCCTCGCCTGACTCCAGGCTCTGCTTGACAATCTCGAAAAGCGTCTCGATGATATGCGCCGACTCCGTCTTGGTAAAGATGTTCTTGGCAAACAGATTCTCGACAATGTGAGCCTTGGTCAGG
The DNA here is from genome assembly GCA_937889795.1 of uncultured Syntrophobacteraceae bacterium. Lineage (GTDB taxonomy): Bacteria > Desulfobacterota > Syntrophobacteria > Syntrophobacterales > Syntrophobacteraceae > CALBZH01. Next base: position 1,286 of record CALBZH010000878.1, read on the forward strand.
GTCATACGGCTTTCCTTTCCGAGTCGTTGCCGCAAGGGATGCTCGATTTCGGCGCTCCCGCAGGATTTTGCTACAATTTTATTTAGTGTTCCTGCGCTTTTATACAAGAACGCATGGTTTTTCAACAGAAAAATAGAACCTTTTCCGTATCTTCGATTTGAGGGCCTCGTTTGAAGCGTGTGCAATTCGAGTCCGTTGGTTTAGAGCTACCCCCCTCGAGCCTCTTCGTACTGATCGCAGGGGGGCAGCGAGTCACCACCAGCTCGGAGATCCTTGATTCAGAGCAGACGCCTTACTTTGAGCCGGTCGAAGCACCCGGTTCCGGAATCTCACAACGGATATCCTGGCTCGACCCCGGACCCGCGAGCGGGCGAAAGCACTTCTTTCCCGCTCCACAAACGGGGCATTTCCAATCCTCGGGAAGATCCTCGAATCGCGTTCCCTTGGCAATTTTACCCTTCCGATCTCCCCGGTCCGGGTCATACACGTAACCACAGTTGACCGTCTGACACTGCCACATGTCCTCCGGCTTCGCCATAAGCCCTCCTTTTACCTGATCATTTGAATCATCCGCGTCGCGATCTCATGTCCGCCAACAGCTCCACCGAGCTCGGCATGACTTGCCCGCGGTCCCACTTCCACGCTCGGCACACTTCGCCATTTCCTGTTGATATCAAAAACAATATAGTCCGCTCGGACCGCGACCACAAGCTTGACAACCCGAGGGAGGCTCTATAAAAGCGAGCCCAGATGCCGCGTATCCTTCTGATGCATCGGGACAACACGTGACAGGAGCAGATCCATGTTAGATTGGGTATTTCTTTTTCCGGGCCAGGGGTCCCAGTACGTTGGAATGGGGCGTGAGTTCTATGATGACTACACGGAGGTCCGGGAGCTCTTTGCCCAGGCAAATGACATCCTGGGCATGGATGTCGTGAAGCTTTGTTTCGAGGGGCCGGAGGATGTGCTCGTACAAACGCGTCACGTTCAACCGGCGATCACCGTGGTGAACCTCGCCTGTTACACCGTGCTTCAGCTCCACGAAATTTTTCCCGTCGCCACGGCCGGTCACAGCCTGGGAGAATACAGCGCCCTGTACGCCGCCGGAGTGCTCGATCTCAAGGATGTTCTGAATCTCGTGCGATGGCGGGGCCACTTCATGGAAGAGGCCGCCCGAGAGCAGCCCGGGAGCATGGCGGCCATCATGGACATCGAGCAGGACCGGCTGCAGCACATCTGCACTCTATGCGACGTTGAAGTCGCGAACATCAACTGTCCCGAGCAGATCATCATCACCGGCCGCGACGAGCCGGTCACGAAGGCGATGGCCATGAGCGAGGAGGCCGGGGCCAAGAAATGCGTGAAGCTCAACGTGAGCGGCCCCTGGCACAGCAAGTGTATGACCTTGGCCAGGGACCAATTCGAGCCCCATATCCGCCGGGCCACCTTCCGTGATCCTCAGATCACGCTTGTCAACAATGTGGACGCCGAGCCCCTGAAGACCGGGACCGAAGCAGCCGACAAGCTGGTTCAGCAAATCTGCGGCTCGGTCCTTTGGAGCCAGTCCATGGAGCGGCTCATCCGAGACGGACACACCCATTTTGTCGAAGTGGGACCGAAGAAGGTTCTCAGGGGGCTGATGCGCCGCATCGATCGCAGCGCAAAGGTGTTGAACGTGGAAGATCTGGAGAGCCTCGGCACCTTTCTCCAAGCCAATCGCTAG
>CALBZH010000879.1 GCA_937889795.1 uncultured Syntrophobacteraceae bacterium
TGAATCGAACAATACGCCGTCGCAGTCGAAGGCCACAACCCGGATTGCTTCGCCGGGAATACCGTCAAACGGAGTAGAAAGCAATTGCGTCTGCATGGCTTTTTCAAATCCCGATGGGATAGATGTGATCCTGCTGCATCCGGCAGTAGGTTGCTTTACAACAATTTTCTTATCGAATATGGTACGGAGTGTCAAGGCGCGCTCCTCGACAACCTGAGCGTCGATAAAGGTCAAGTACTGATTGTGTTCATTGATTTTGCACCTGATTGAGGAACCCGCACATGGACTTCAAGTTCGATTTCCTGGTAATCGGTAGTGGTATCGCTGGGTTAAGCTTCGCCTTGAAAGTGGCCGATGTCGGATCGGTTGCCATTGTTACCAAGAAGGACAAGCTGGAAACGAGCACCAATTACGCGCAAGGTGGTATTGCTTCGGTTCTTGGTCCGGATGATTCCTTTCAGCTCCACATCCAGGATACGCTTAACGCGGGTGACGGTCTCTGCCATCAGGACGTAGTCGAGAAGGTCGTACTCTCTGGTCCTGAACGAATTCGGGAGCTGATGGCTTTGGGGGTCAACTTCAATACGGATCCGAGAGGGAACGCCCAGTATGATTTGGGGCGCGAGGGGGGGCACAGTCGAAACCGCATCGTTCACGCCCAAGACATGACGGGTAGGGCGGTGGAGAGGGCGCTGGTTGCCGCCGCCGAGGCGCACCCCAATATCCATATCTTTGAAAATCATCTCGCGTTGGATCTTATCGTGGAGCACCATGCGATCCGAGCGGGATCGGTAGACGTTCGGAACAGGGATGTCTGCTGGGGGGCTTATGTTCTCGACAATTCAAGTCAGAACATTCTCATGTTCCTCGCCCATGCGGTCCTGCTTTGCACGGGGGGGGCCGGGAAGGTGTATTTGTATACGAGCAATCCGGATGTCGCGACGGGCGACGGGCCGGCCATGGCCTACCGAGCTGGGGCCAGTCTTGCCGACCTGGAGTTCGTGCAGTTCCATCCGACGTGTCTCTATCACCCCCACGCCAAGAACTTCTTGATCTCAGAGGCTGTGCGAGGAGAAGGAGGCAGGCTGATCGACAAGCGAGGGCGTGCCTTCATGGAGCATTATCACCCGCTGAAGGACCTGGCGTTTCGTGATATCGTGGCTCGAGCTATCGACACGGAGATGAAGCAATCGGGAGACGACTGCGTCTATTTAGACATCACACATCGCAAGTCAGATTTCCTGATGACCCGTTTTCCGAATATCTATCAGCGTTGCATGCAGCTGGGCATCGACATAACCCGGGATCCAATCCCCGTCGTTCCTGCCGCACATTATATGTGCGGAGGAATCCTGACAGATGCTCACGGGCGGACAACCATCGAGAATCTCTACGCCATCGGAGAATGCGCATGCACTGGCTTGCATGGTGCAAACCGACTTGCCAGCAACTCGTTGCTGGAAGCCATGGTCTTTGCCCATGAGGCAGCAGCCCAATGTGCAACGCAGGTCGCCGATTGGCGTTCGCGAGCGATCCCTGATATTCCAAGGTGTTATCCCCGGAACGGAGGTCTAGTGAACCTGCACAGTGAAATGGTTCTGATTGCCCATAACTGGGATATCATTCGTCGGCTGATGTGGAACTATGTCGGGATTGTTCGGACGGACAAAAGACTTGCCTTGGCCCGGACGCACATGGCCCAGATCCGGCTTGAGATCAAAGAGCACCTTCCCAATATCCCGATCAGCAACGATCTGGTTGAGCTACAGAACCTGGCTTTGATCGCAGAGCTGATTTTGCGGAGTGCGATTGAACGCCAAGAAAGCAGGGGTTTACATTACAATCTCGATCATCCGAGGCGGGACGACGACAACTGGAAGCGCGACACAATTGTCGTCAAGCGCTTCACAGAGGAGACCCTTTGCGCCTTGCCGACGGAGCTCAGCCTTACTGCGTAATGGCAGGCGGCTTGACCGCCTCAGCTTCAATCACGGGCGGGCGGGCGGGGGCTTCGAGCAGGGCAGCCTGCTGATGCTGCTCGACCCGCATCGTGAGGACTCCACCCATGACGCTGATTTCGTAACTGCGGCCGGAGAGGTCCATCCGCGAGAATGCTTCCCGGACCTTCTGGAGTTGTTGCATCGTCTTTCGGTAAATAAAGATGAACCCCCAGATTCCGGCGGCTCCCGTCGCCAAAAAAACCCAAAATGGGGTGGCGAGCACTTGCCCGACCACCATGATCACCCCTAGGATGCCGAAGACAAGCAGCACCTGAGCCCCCAGGATGCTGTAGAGATACATCACACCTCGGTTTACCAAGGGGTCGCGTTCTGTCTTATCGTTTCCGTTCTTCCGATTGGAGAACATATCTTTGAGCCACATAGGGGATAGCCTTCCGTAATGAGCGTGCCTAAGGCTCCTCTGCCTCTTTCAGTGGATTCGGCAGAAGGCCTGCGGTCTCTCTGTGAGCGAGAAGCTGAGTTTCGAGCCGATATTTTTCTACGTGGAGTTGGTTTTCCAGCATCTGTTTGGAAAGTCTGTAGCGTAGATAGATCACCCAGGTGATGATCGCCGCCAAAAAGAGGGACACTCCCAGGAAAAACCATTTGTAGTCACGGATAGTGGCAACGCTGACCCGGGCAAAATCCTGCAGAAAGTTGGGTACGATCCAGAAAAGAAGGACAGCAACGACCGTAACAAAGCCAATGTGGAAGACTGTGACGCGCCGAACAGCCCCGAATAGATTCCCGACGCCTTTCCCCGTCTCCAGGGGCTCGTCGGAATCCTCGCCTGTTTCCCGCTCGTCTCCGTACATGAGCGCGATATAGGTCCGCACGAGGAATGCTACCAGCAATATCAATCCAACGGGTATGCCAACCGCCGCGGAAAGCCACGCCCGAAAGGGAAACGGCAGTGATTCCGTTTCTACCTTTTTCTGGTAATTGGCCCATGGGCCGTAGTTGTTCTCAAATTCAAACTGCTGATATTTCGTGGCGGTTGTGCCGGAAGTCTCAAAAATCTTGTTTCCCGAACTGTCTAAGACGATCAGTCGGGACCGGGTTCCGGCTTGACCCGCGGCCGCCATGTAGATCAAAAGCTCCAAAAGCAGGAAGGCTAAGACACTAACCAGTAAAATCACCTTCTGATACTGCTTTCCCTCGAAAACATCCAAAAGGCCAACTTTGTGCGACATGGCTCCCAAATCACAAACGATCATGAGATTGTTAATGTTTTGCACAAGCTATCATCGGTGAGTGTGCATGTCAATTGAAAACCCCCCACCGACGACGGGCCAGAAGACTGGCCTCAACGCTCCCCAGGGTGGTAATGCCTGTTGAACGTGTCGGATGCCGCCCCTTCATCGGCTGGGCAGGCTCCATGATAACCTGTGCGGCGAGTATTTCAAGGATTACCGGTCTTGCACTGCGTAATGACTTCCTATGGGTGTCCGTCCTGAAGGTCACCATCCGGTGGATCGCGGGGCATCTTGCCTTGCCCCTAAACAAACAAGCGAATCCATGGGCTTAGGATTCGCCTCTTTGTGCCGGACTTCGGCAACTCCGCGCAGCGTGGTGCTCCAGCGGACAAGCTGGAGCCAGCTGCCTCTGAGATGCCCTCTCGGGCCTTAAGGATTCAACTCCTTCTCCCTGGGAAACACGGGGAGGTAACGGTAGGAAAGGGAGATCACCAGAGCGCAATAGGCCAGCATGGCGATCCCGGGCGCCCATTCGTACATCGTTGGCACGTAGACTTCCCATCGGTCGAATGGCATAACCGGTGTCGCGAGCGCCTGAATGGTCATGACAAAACGATTGATCACGATTCCCGCGCAGTCCATGAAGAAAGCGAGGAAAAGAATCGTCGAGCTCTTTCGCGCCCCGGGAACATTGAGCACAATGGCCGGAATGACCCCGCAAATGAGAATCTCGGTGACGAGCAGCCACATTCCATAAGGTGCCCTGTAGAAATCGGTGAGCTTCAAGCCAAATTCCGGCGCGAGGACCAGCGCCCAGTAAAGCGTGTCGGCAATCTTGAGCACGATATACACAAGGAGAAGCCGCCCAACGATCTTCGCGATCAGCTCGTAGACGCTGTCGTCGACCAGCTTCTTGCGCGTTACCTTCTCAATGGCTCTGCAAATCAGGGCGGTGAATGCCGGCCCCGAAGCGATGGCGGAAAGAATAAAGAGGAAAAACGTCCAAGGCCAAACAAAGAACCCGGTTCTGTAAGCAAAAGGTCGGGCAAACAAGACCCCTGCAACGCCTCCCAAGGATCCTTGATGGAAAAAGCTTAAGAAGGTGCCGGTCAGGGCAAAGATCGCCATGAGCTCATGGAGAGTGTGGCCAAAAACATGAAGTGGCTTGATGGCATCCAGTTTCCGGTTTTCAAGAATGATCGGAACGTATTCGATCACCAGGACGATCGCGTAGCAGGAGATGCAAAAGATGACTTCCGTCAGCATGGAATGAACGTTTGCATGCCAGTATCCGAACCAGCCGCGAAGCGGTTGACCGATCTCGAGCAAGAGCACAGCCAGTGCGCCCGTGTAGCAAACGAACCCCACAATCACAGCCAGATTGATGATCTTGTGCAATTCCTTGAGGGCCGGGAAATAGCGAGACAAGCCATAGTAGAGGAAGCCAGAGAAGAACGCACCGGCTCCGAGTGCGATGATGGCGAGGTCGATCGTGATATAGAACCCAAACCCGAAGTAATCGTTCAGGCCGGTGACGTTCAGTGCGTCCAGCAGCACCACGACTCCTGCATAGACTCCCCAGCCGATGATCCCCAGGAGTACCAGGAGCCAGAGGCTGAATACCGGCAATGGGCATCGCTTCAACCCGTCGGGAATTAACGCCTTGTCCATTCTCATCCCCTTGCTTCAGATCTCTCACGTGACTTGAGAGGGTTGTCTATTTCCTACGGCTACTATGGTGATCGCTCCGGACACCAGTTGGGCACCGCGAAGCCGGGCAATCAGTGGGCAGCTTCCCCGAGGCCGTTGTCTGACAACTTGTGTACCCATTGGTATTTGCTGAGGTAAAAAACCTTCGGCTCCGTGTGAAGCTTGGCCAGGATACGGAACGCCCTCGGGTCCTTGGCCAGCTTGGCAACTTCGCTCTGCGGATCGTGCAAATTTCCGAACTTGATCGCCCCTGTTGGACAAGCTTCGGCGCAGGCCGGAACATACGTGATCTGATCGGGATCGGAGCCTTCGTTGTATGCCTTGGAGCGTGCCTTCAACATGCGGTGATGACAGAAGGTGCACTTCTCGACAACCCCGCGCATTCTCGGGCTCACCTCGGGGCTGAGCATCGCCTCCATGGATTTGGGCCACTTGGGGTCCCACCAGTTGAAGTCGCGTGCGTGGTACGGGCAGGCCACGATGCAGTACCTGCAGCCGATACAACGGGGATAGATGTGTGTCACGATCCCGTTATGCTCATCCCTTGTGGTCGCGTTTACCGGACAGACGAAGGTGCAAGGAGAGTGATGAGGCGCATCACAGTGCATACAGGGACGCGGCAGGTAAGTGAACTGGTAGTCCGGATAGTCCTTTTTGTTGTCTAAAAGATAGACTTCCATCCATGTGATGGAGCGCAGCTTGTTGGACTCATCGGGTCGGAAGGAGATGTTGTTCTCCGCCTGGCAAGCCACACTACAGGCCATGCACCCGGTGCACTTATCCAAATCGATGGCCATGCCGTATCGAACGCCACTCTGTGCATGTGCTTTGTCACTCACAGATTCATTCTCCCTCTATTGAATTCACACGCTTCACACTGACTTGGTTTTCGCTGGTCTGGTTGAGCATGCCGAAGGCTTGTTCCTTTCGTGTGCGGTCATCGCGCCACCAAGCCGTCCTCAGACGTTGACCGCTTTCGTTCGTCCAGCTTCAGACTCGGACGAGCTGAGCGCGAGTAGCCCAGGCGGTTCCCAGGCCCGTTATGGGGTCGATCTGAACTTCGATGACACTGTTTGCATTTGCCCCCTTGTTTTGGATGTACTCGTCGTAAGCCTTATGACCGAGCCCGTTGACCACATAGACGACACCGGGGCGGGCTGCGGGAGTCATGTGAACCCTCACGGATACTTCTCCCTGAGGTGTCCGAAGAGCGGCGCGACTTCCTTCACCCATGCCTTGGGCTTTTGCCGTTTGTGGGTGCAGCTCGACGTACAAGTCATTTCCCTTGAGCACGAAATCCCAGAGCGTCTTGGTCATGAAGGGTGGATTGGGAAGATACTCGGTGCTCAGGGACAGCATCTCGTAGCCGACGAGCAAGAGCGGAAAGTCCTTGTCGGTTCCGGAAGGAGGCAGCTGCGCAAAATGGGGGAGGTAGACCGCATCCTCGTCCATGGTCAACCCTCTCTTCTGCAGCAGCTGGCAGGCGAGCTCGATCTTTTTGGACGCGGTCGAAAGATCTTTGAGGGGGTCAGCGGGAGCGTCGTACCAACAGCCACCCGACGCGAGCTTTTTCCACAAGCCGGCCGCGTCCCCGTAGTTGGCTTTCACAGACTCACCAGCCCGTGGCTTCATTAGGTCGGCAGATGCGGAATCGGCGACAGCACCGTTGCCAGTGGCTGCAAGCCCTTTCACCCGCTCTTTGAGGTACGCTTCGTAGGAGGGCCATGGAAGTGAACCGGCTACGGCGCCCCCCAGGGCCTTGGCAAGGCCAAGAACCACATCGCCCGCATGCTTGGTGTCGAGCTGCGGCTTGATGATCGGAGATGCCATGGCGTAGTAGGCAGCTGGCACCCCGGGAAGCCCGATGACGTCATCCAATCGTTCGAACGCCATGTGGTTGGGAAGGATCAGGTCGGCCTGCTGGGCCGTCTCATCCATGTAGGAGGAGAACGAGACCACCGTTCCGACCTTGGCCAGGGCCGTTTCAAGAACCTGATTCTCCGCCAAGCTGTAAACGGGATTTGCCTCGTGAACCAGTAGCACGTCGATGGGATAAGGTCCGCCCTTGGCCAAAGCATCCAGGAAGGGATACAGGCCGTTGCTGGGGCAGGGCGCGCTTCGAGCCAGAGCCAGATCGAGGCGCTTCTTTTGGACGCCTGCCTGGGCCGCGTTGTCCAGTTGAACAGCAGGGAGCGGCGCGAAGGGGACTTCCGGGACCAGGCTCACGAGTCCGTCCGCCTTCAGGTTTCCTTTGAGGACGTTCAGGGCAAGGAAAGCCAGGTCGTGATAAACGTTCTCGGCGACGTTGCCCTGGCTCGTGCCCCAGACGGCGACCGCATTCTTCTGGGAGGCAAACTCCTTGGCGATCTCTCGAATGCGAGCGGCTTCGATCCCCGTGCGCTCGACAACCTGCTCGGGTGCGTAGGATCCCAGTATCAACGACTTGAAGCCCTTCCGGGATTTGCCCGCCCCATCGGTCCAGTCTTCAAGATCGGAAGAGCACACGTCTGAACTCCAGTCACGAGTGGATATCTCG
>CALBZH010000880.1 GCA_937889795.1 uncultured Syntrophobacteraceae bacterium
GGGCTTCTGATCGAAAACATTGGCCGGAGCGTGGGCAGCCTCAGGGTGGGCGATCTGCACATCGAAGAAAACCGCGACATCCTGATCATCCGCGTGCTCTCCGACAATCCCTTCGCAAAGGGCACACCGACGCGCTACGCGTACACGATCGACAAAAACCTGTGGCTGCCGGTGGCTGTGGAGGAGTCTACGGTCGCAGGGGTGCTGAAGCGAAAAGTGGTTTATGAGGATCTCAAAATCAATACGGGCGTCAAGGACGGAGCCTTCGATCTCGGCTGAGCCTCACGCCCCAGGGAACGACAGAGCCACACAGAAAGAGTCAACGGTCGCCTCCACAGGAAGCCACGGTCGAGCTCTTGTCATTCAGGAGCGATGTCGGCCAGGGCCTTCCGGATGAGCTGCTCCCGGGCTGGAGCAGTCAGACGAGCCTTTTCCAGCAAGAGCTTCAAACCCTGCCTCAGCCATTTGGCTCCAGCCTCCGTTTGAATCGTTTGCGAGTCAAGATCCTTCGGAAAGCGTCCGGATGAGCACCGTGACAGAATGTGCAGCTTTGTTTCCGGCTCGAGTGCCGGATGGGCTTGGACGAAATCGATGAGAAGTGGCCACTCCTCCACCAAGGGCCCCCCCCACTGGCGCGTCAGAGCGAAGAGACGGTAGCAGACCAGGGCTGCATCCCGGTCAGCCTCCGACTGGAAGTGCCGTCCGCTGTAGAGCCGCATGGCTTCGCGACCGACTTGGCTCACATAGGTCATCGTGAGCCAGCGCACCATGAAAAAGTAGCCTTCGCGGCTGATCTCCTTGCCAGCCCAATACAACGGATTGCCAAGGTTCTTGAGGTTCATGGCCCACCTGGCCATCCGATACAGGTACGGATTCCGTTTGAGCAGCTGCAGAACGGGGTTCTCGTTGATCCGTCGATAGACTTGGTAATAGCGCTGGTAGTCGCTCAGCTTGCGAGCCCCAAGAAATCGGAATGGCATGACGGAGGCAAGGCGGTGCAGCCGGGTCGCAACCCGGCGCATGAGTTGAAGAAGCTCAAGAAGGGAGGCCTCGTATTGGGGAATGGCGGCATCGGAGTGGTAGATCTCGGCAATGGCTCGAACGACCCGAAACCCTCGCTCGGTCAGCGCCTCAATGGTCAGCTCCAACTGGGCCTCTGGCAGATCCCAAACCTCCCGCCGAAACGCCTTGATGCGCTCGAGGGCTTGGTCGTCCAGGGGCCCGAGGGGCGGAAGCGTATCGAGCTCGGTCTCCTTCGCAAGCTCCGCTTCGACCAGCCTTTTCCAACGCCGCTTAAGGAGCTGTCTGACCACGAAGATCGAGCAGAACGTGATGACAGACAGCAGAAAAAGAACGGCGCTGATCTTGTGGCGTTCAAGCAGGCTGAAGAAGATTTCACCGGTCATGGCGGCGTGTTTTCGACTCTGGAGGCGCGCCCCTTTGCATCAAAACGGCGCTTCTTCAGACTCCGATCCTTCCGAAGATCCCTCTCCGTCATCGGGGCCCGACGCAATCCACTCCCTGAGCTGCCGAAGCGTTTCGGATTCCCATTCCGAGCTCAGCCGCAGGTTCAGGAACTCTTTATAGAGGGCATTCAGAATTGCCGTGACTTCTTCCAAGAAGAACATTTTCTCGAGAAATCGCCCATCGGGGTCCTCCTCGTCTGCGCCGGCAAGCTGCTTGGGCGTCTTGAGCCCTTTGAAAGCGAAGAGGCTGCTGTCCAGGGTCAGCTGGTAATCGTTGTCGCCGGCTTTGATGGCGACCTGCATTTCATCGACCATCTTGCCTTGCCGCAACGCGGTCCGCGCTTCGTGGAGGGCGTAGGCGCGGGTCGTGCACACCACCTTTTCCTTGCCCTCGCTCGGAAGCGTCAAAACCATCCTCTCGCCCAGCGCGACCTCGGCGGCGCTGCCGTCCGCATAGGAGATCGTCGGATTGGGCGATTCGGCAAAAAACCAAAGCCACGTCAAAAGCTCGTGCCCTAGGAACCGTCCTTCCTCCTGAGCATGAACCGACTGGACGTTCACCATGGAGCTCAGCGTGTCCTTGCGGCGGTCGTCCAGGGGAAGGGCGTTCAGAGCCCAGTTAACGTGGTACAGCGGCACGGGATAAACCTGAAAATGCCTTTCGAAGTGCTCGAGAAAGGCATCGATCATTTTGGTGCTGGTGGTCCCGAGGAGCAGGAGATGCGCGCCGGGGCTCCAGACAACCTCCACGGCGGCCGGCTGAGGAAAGGCGCGGCTGAGCAGCCATTTGTCCGTTGTCTCCTGGATGTCCAGCTTCTCATGACGGTTGGGCCACTTGCCCTCGTGCTCAGCCCGGTATTTTTCAACGGCCTGGCGGAAGTACAGCTTCCTGATCAGTGGAGGCACTTTCCGTTGATCCATTCGGTACTGAAACGCGAGATAATCGGCTTTGTGGTAAGAACCGTGGTCGAAGACCGCTTCGAAAAAATCCTCCCAGACGGCAAAGCCCCCTGAGCTCTCCTGGTCCCCTTCGCATTCCGTGAACCCGCCCGCCCTCAGCCTCTCATCCACGTATCCCCAGAAATCCTCGGTGGTAGGCTCGGGCACGTAGAACCGCACAAAAGCGGCGGTTGACGATGACAATCCCATGTCGTTCCGTTCCTGATTCCCTTAGTTGGGTAAAAAGCGAAGAAAGCTTATTCAGGCGAAAGTCCCTTGGCTTTCATTTTCTGACGTTTTTCCCGACGTTTACGGCGGCGATCCAACTCCTTGCGTCTTTCCGTTTTCTTGTGCTTTGCCATGAGTGATCCTTTCCATGGGGCCAAGGAGAGCCGACCTCAGCCTTTTTGTGTTTCCGGTTTACGCTTGTATGGAATACTGATCCACGGCTTTCAGTGGATTCAATTCCATCCCACTGGGATGAACCAATTGCCTCCAAATAAGAAAGCCGGGGATACCGGCCATCTGAATGAAACGTTGCAGCTCTGATCGCGAAACCGCTATCGGTCCCGACAACCCGCCGCCCCACCCTCTAATGAAAAGCCCCTCCGCAGTCAACAGAAAAGACCGCCAAGGCCAGCCGGCTGTCCTGGGCTCGAACCGAAGCGTCAAAACTTTACGGTCTTGACGATCATTTCATATTCATGAATCTCCTCTTCGCTCAATTCGCGCCGCAGGAGCTTCTTGCTGACGTAGATGGGGCACTTCTGATGCAAGGCCAGAGCGACAGCGTCACTGGGGCGACTGTCAAAAACGTCTTCCTCGCCGTTCACCGTCGCCACGACACGGGCGTAGTACGTGTTGTCCTGCATGCCGTGGATTTCGATCCTCTGGAAGCTGACTCCGGTTTTTCCGAGAACAGACAGATAAAGATCATGCGTCAGCGGGCGCTTAGGGTCGACCAGTCCCTTTTCCTTGGCAATAGCCGTAATTTCGGCATCCCCGACAAACATGAGGAAATACTGGGAATCGTCTTCAGATTCTTTGAGAATCACCATGTTTCCTTGCACTCTGTCGGTCTTGACGTAGACTTCCTTGGCATTGATGAAATCATCCAGATCCATAAAGCTCCTCCTATCCGCGCCGGATTTTCGATTAATATAGCACCAGTCGAGCCATTTTCAACAGAGGAAGCCCATCTGCCCGAGAACCGCCTTGGGGGGCACCCACCGAACCGCACCTTGAACCGGCTCACTTGAGAATCCACTGGTGCAGGAGCGCTCCCAGGAGCCAGGCGACAAAGGCCGCGGAAAGGACCTGCCACATCGGCCACTGTCGGTTTAGACAAGCAAGCACCACCAGAAAGAAGGCAATCGACGGAAGGATACCCCACAGGACCCCCTGAGTGTACTGAGCCATTCTCTCATGATCGTCAGGGTGATCCGCGTGGATCCAAAGGAGGACGATCAAGGTTGTGAGCGGCATTGTGGCGATCAGACCTCCAAGAGACGGAAGGCGCTTTGCCACCTGACTCGCGGTCACGATGACCGCTAATGAGAGCGCTATTTTGATGATGAATGGGATCATGACCTCGTCTTCCACCATAGACTTCGGAAAGTGCCTGCATTGGTTCAGGAATACGCAAGGGAGCCAGAGCTCCGACGAAGAGCTTCGGCTTCGGTCTCAGTAAGGTAGCATAACTCTCAAGAGCCCCCTAAGGGCTTATGACTCGCCGGGGATGTTTCGGTCGGGTTTCAATGGGTGTTGCGGTTGACTTCAATAGGTCCATGTGCTAAGAGACGGCGGGACTTGAGACCAGACTACCCATATTCATAAAGATTTCGTTGATTTTCGCAGGAAAGACGTCGGTCTTGGATCAGGAGCTCATTGTTTCCAATAAACTCGGTATTCACGCTCGCGTTGCGGCACAAATCGTCCAGGTAGCGAATCAGTTTCGATCGGATGTCTGGATCTCCAGGAGCGGGAATAAGGTGAACTGCAAGAGCATCTTGGATCTTCTAACCCTCGCTTGTCCGCATGGCAGCAAGATTCTGGTTTCGGCATCCGGCCCGGACGCCTCCGAAGCATTGGATGCACTTGCTCTTTTGTTTCGGAGCAAGTTTGGGGAGAGTTGATCGCCCCGCCCCTTTTCCGGCCATCATCACCGTATGGATATTCAGTAAGCGGCCTCTGACCCGGCCTGGCCACTATCCCTTATGGCTGGTGCCTCGTGCTGCGGCACAGAAGTGATACCGGGCAAGAAAACACCCCCCGCCCCCTTCGAGGGGGGAATCGAAGGGGGCGGTGTGCCCTGCAGAACAAAGCTGACAGAGCACTGGCCGGTTTCGATACGGATCGATCTCCGCTTCACTCATCGCACGGCGCAGACCTGATTGGAATCGTTGCACGTTCCTTTGACCACAGGCTCTCAAGAATGGCTCACGACTCGCGAAATGTATACGGGATAGCGGTATCTCCCGGGATTGCCATCGGCAAAGCGCATGTCCTGGAGCGCGGCAAGATCCAGGTCCCTCAATACACGCTGCCAAACGGGGCCGCCGTCGAGCGCGAGTGCGAACGATTTGAGCGGGCGGTCATGAGGGCGGAAAAGGACCTACGCGAGATCAAGGAGCGGATCCATCCGGAATTCCGCGAGCACGCGCAGATCATCGAAGTCCACTTGATGATGCTCAGGGACCGCCTTCTGTACGACGAAACCCTTGCTTGTATTCGAGAAGAAAAGCTCAATGCACAATGGGCGCTCTCTCGATCGCTGAAAAAAGCCCACGACCTGTTCGACGCCCTGACGGACGAATACATCCGGAGTCGCGTCGCCGATGTCGATGCCGTGGGCGAGCGCGTGCTTCGGAATCTCGCAGGCCAGACACACGACCTCTTCAGCGAGATCCGTGAGCGGGTGATCATCGTGGCCCGCGATCTCTCCCCCGCCGACACTGCCCAGCTGCAGCTGGAGCGGACCCTTGGTCTCGTGACCGACATGGGGGGAAGGACCTCCCACACCTCCATCCTTGCCCGATCGCTCAACATTCCCGCTGTTGTGGGGACGGAAAGGGCAACCGAGGTCGTTCCGGCCGGCAAGGTCATCATCGTTGACGGCATCGCGGGATGCGTCATCACCAATCCGACCGAGCGGGAAATCGCCGCCTATTACGAACGGCAGGAGGAGCTCGAACGGTATCGCGTCGAAATCTCCAAGAAGTCGCACCTTCCGGCTGAAACCCGCGATGGGGTCAGGATAGGCGTTGAGGCCAACATCGAGCTCATCGAAGAAGTGGTGGCGGCCAAGGATAACGGGGCGGAAGGAGTTGGGCTGTACCGCACGGAGTTCTTTTTCATGAACCGCAAGGAGCTCCCGGACGAAGAGACACTCTATTACACGTACAGAGAGCTTGCGGAGCTCATGGCACCCCAGCGGGTGACCATGCGCACGCTCGATCTGGGAGCCGAAAAGGTTGCCGCCTGGTTTCCCCGCCTCCAGGAAGCCAATCCGGCTTTGGGACTTCGCTCGATTCGACTGTGTCTCTATTACAGGGACCTCTTCAAGACCCAGCTTCGGGCCATCCTTCGGGCCAGCGCTGCCGCAAAGAACCTGCGCCTCATGTTTCCACTCGTGTCGGGTGTCGGGGAGCTCCTGGACGCAAAACGGGTCCTGAAGGAAGTCCAGGAAGAGCTGACTATTCAGCGAATTCCCTTCGACGAAGACATGCCGATCGGCGTGATGATCGAAGTTCCCTCTGCCGCCGTTGTGGCCGATCTCATGGCACGAAAAGTCCAGTTCTTCAGCGTCGGGACCAACGACCTCATTCAGTACAGCATCGCCATCGACCGGGCCAATGAGCATGTGGCCTACCTGTATGAGCCTTTGCACCCGGGGGTGCTGCGACTCCTGAAACAGACCGTGGACGCCGGACACCGCGCTGGAATCGAAGTCTCCATCTGCGGCGAAATGGCGGCGGACCCGTTCAATCTCCCGATCCTGCTCGGACTGCAATTCGACACCCTCAGCATGAACCCGCAGGCCGTGCCCCAGGTCAAGCATTTGGTATCCTATTCGCACGTCAAAACGTGCCAGCGGTTTGTTAAAGAGGCCCTGCAGCTCAGCACCTCTCGGGAGATCAGCGACTTGCTCCAACGGAAGTTTTTCGACAAGCTGCCGCAGGATCTGAGGCTTTTCAGTACGAGCGACTGGATCACGCAATCCAGGACGTCAGTTCCTTCAAGGCAGGCATCCTAGCACAGCCGGAATGCCGGCCGTGAAACGGCGCAACCCCACAACTCACGCGTATGCCCATGGAAAAGAAAACTGGAGCTCAGCCCAAACAATCAACACGCCTGGTCTGCCAAAACAAGAAGGCTTTCCACGACTACGAAATCATGGAGACCTTCGAGGCAGGGATGGTCCTCGTGGGGACGGAGGTCAAGTCGCTGCGTGAGGGAAGGGCCAACCTGAAGGACAGCTACGCCAAGGTCAAGAAAGGCGAGGTCTTCCTGTACGGTCTGCACATCAGCCCGTACACCCACGCCTTTTATGACAACCATGATCCAGAGCGGGTTCGAAAGCTCCTTCTCCACAACTACGAGATCAAGCGAATCCTCGGGAAGACTCAAGAAAAGGGCTTTGCGCTGATCCCCTTGAAGATCTACTTCAGCGGCGGCAGGGCCAAAGTCGAAATCGCGCTGGCCCGTGGCAAGAAACTGTACGACAAACGCGAGAGCATCAAGAAGAAGGAAGAGCGCCGCGAAATCGACCGGATGCGCAAGCAGCGAAAGCCCAACTGACGCGCAATCGCCGAGCACGCCGGCTGCTGTAACCGTTCGTGTGCAATTCGAGACAGTTGGTTTCAGGTTTCAGTGTTCAGGTTTCAGTCGAACGGCTTCTGGCCTCTCTC
>CALBZH010000881.1 GCA_937889795.1 uncultured Syntrophobacteraceae bacterium
ACACCCCACCTCATCACGGATCCCATCATGGCTCCTCTGACGGAGTATCGAATTGTTCTCGTCGGTGTGCAAGAGACAGAGGCCGAGACAATCCAGAGACTCATTTCCGAATGCGATTTTCAGATCGGGATCAGCGCAGCACCCAGCCTCGAAGAAGGCATGCCGATGGTCGTGGCCCCAGGTCTCTTGCTTGTCGTGCTCCAGGTAGGAGCGGAGAGAAAGCGTGCCGATCAGGATGTCAGGCGTCTTCGCAAGGCCATGAAGCATCCATCGCCTATCCTTGTGCTGTTGCCGCCCGAGCAAGCCGGACAAATTCGGCACTACCTCCGCGCTGGGGCCAATGAGTACTGGATCTTGCCTCTGGACCCCAACGCGTTTCCTCCACGCCTCCTGGTACTCCTGGAATGGGGGCAAAGCACTCTGGAGGATGCCGCCCGGGAAGGGAGCCCGCGGACCTGGCTTCGGCAGATCATGGATGGCGTGACCGGATGGCTCAAGCACGGATTGCAGCGGTTTGCTGCAGCGATCCGGGGTAAGAGTGAATCCCTCAAGCTCGAGCAGCCAATCCTGGCTGGCAAGTGGGAGAAATTGCGGCGCCTTGGGTTTGGCAGCTACAGTGAAGTGTGGTTGGTTCGAGACAATGCCGCCGACCGGATCGCGGTGGCGAAGATCCCCCACACCCCAAAAATGAACACGAAGTTCCTGCGCGAAGCAGCGATTCTAAAGCGGTTGGCAAACCATCCCAACGCCGTCCAGCTCATGGAGGTCGTCAAGGAGGAGTCCAAGGTCATCCTGATTCAAGAATACGTGGAAGGCTCCACGCTTCAGGACCTGCTCAACAAGGGGATGGAATCCGTGATGAAAGAAAGGGCGTTTCTGGAGCTGCTGGAAGTTCTGTCCTATGCACACGCTCGGAACATCATGCACCGCGACGTGAAACCTGAGAACATCATCATCACGAACCAAGGAGCGCTCAAGCTCCTGGATTTCGGCACGGGCAAGGATCTCACCCGGCGCAGTATCAGCAACACGATCATCGGATCGCGTCCCTACATGGCGCCGGAGCAAATCATGGGGAACAGCCGGCTGGCCAGCGATGTGTGGGCTTCGGGAATCATCCTGTACGCGCTTGCGACGGGGTGCTTGCCATTTTACGACGACAACGAGAAACAGCTGATGGACCTCATCCTGGAAGCCCCCCCAGAGCCCCCTCGCAACCTGGAGCCCGAGTTGTCCGAAGCGTTGGAGGCCCTCATTTTGCGCTGCCTGCAAAAGGACTGGACGCAACGCTACCGGGCGGCAACGGACCTGAGGGAGGACCTCCTGCGGCAGTGCCCGGGCTTTGGGAATGGAATGTGGCTGACGACGACGTGAGCGCGCGCGTCGAGGTCCTCTCTAAGGATTCTGCTCCGCCCAACGCCGGTCAAAAAACGTCGGAATATCGCAGACCATGATGAGCACATCCTGGTTTTCGCCGCGCGCGTTCTTGACCATGCCCTCTATCACCGCTTTCGATGCAAAGCCCGCATTTCGACAGGCGCGAATGGCTCCCACCGAGTCGAGCGGAATCTCAGCCCACAGTTTTTCCAAACCCAGCTCATGACCGAGCGTCACCAGCTCGTTGAGCATGAGCGTTGCCAAGCCGAACCGGTGATACCGTGGTGAGATGACGACGCGCACGCGCCCGATATGACGCTTCCAGCCGTGTGCGACGCGATGAAGCGTTGCGTCTCCGATGATTTCCTCTCCAGCGAGTGCGATGAGGGGCAGAACGCGATCGTAATTGAGCTTCTCCGCCCATTCCCGGATCACGTCGCGATTCTTCACATTGTGTCGGATAAAGAGGACCAGCTCGTCCGGAAGGGACTGGAAGAAACGGAAAAGCGCCTCTTCATCGGTTCTGACCATGGGTCTGATGATCACCTTGGAGCCGTCCTTGAGCTTTCCCTCTTTGCTTCCGAACATCATCTCCCTCCTGCTAAATCCCGTCGTTTAGACGCAATGCCAGGTATTGTGGCAGCTTTGCCTTGAGAATCTTATCTTGGGCGGTCTTGATGTCATAAGGCACCGCGCGAAAGGCAACGACTTCGCGCTCGGAATCGAAAAGCAGGTAATGCGCGCGGTTGTCGCGCTGTCTCGGCTGCCCGACACTTCCGGGATTCACCAGGTAACGGTGGTCGGATTCAAGGTGGAGCTCACCGTTGGAATGCTCCAGCGCAAAGACCTTTCCGCGAGGATCGCTGATCCACGCCGTCTGAACGTGGGTGTGGCCGAAGAAGCATACGCGAACGCCGCTGTAATGCTTGCGCAGCAGGTTGAAGGTGCGCTTCGCCTGGAACACGTTTTGGATGTAAGATTCCAGACTTTCGGGAGTCCCATGGCAGATCAGGTATCGGTCCCAAAGGACTTCGCTGCGTGCAAGTCCTTGAAGGTAACGCTTTTCAAGGGGAGTCAACTGGCTGATCGAGTAATGCAAGGCCTGGAAGGCCATGACGTTGAAGTTCTCGGCGAATCGTGGCTCGAGCAGGGCCATGTCGTGGTTCCCGAGGACGCAGATGGCCTGATGCTCCCGAAGAAGCTCCACACACTCCCTCGGATTTGCGTTGTAGCCGACGAGGTCACCGAGATGAACCAGGTGATCGACCTTGCTCTTCTGGATGGCGAGCAATACCGCCTCGAGCGCCTCGAGATTCCCATGAATGTCAGAGATGACAGCAATTCGTGCCATGCCTTCCCATCACCTATACCGCTACCGGTTCTCGAAGAATGAGGTCGATAGCCCGTCGAGCGGAAACCGCGAGCTGTGGGTGCGTTTCCTGTAAGGACTCGATTTGTCGCAAATGATCCGCAGAGCGCAAAATCACCATCGCCAAGTCGCCTTCGTCCATGCTGGAGACCGAGCGCAAGTCTTCCCACGTGACACCCTGGGCCCAGTGATAAACAGTCACCACGGTCCAAAAAGGCATGGGCGGAGTGTGGAAGCCCGCCGTCTGGAGATGCTCCCGCAGTCGCTGCAGGCTTCGAAGCATGGCAAAGAACGGCTGAGCAACATCCTGGTTCTTCCAGATCAGGGTCGAAAGCTGGGCGTCACCAGGCCGATCCCGATCCATCACGAAAGGCGCTATCAGGGCCGCAAGCAAGGGCGGGTTATCCGTCGGAAAAACATCTCTGCGGATGCATTCCGAAATGAGCAAGGGCTGGTCCAGTCTCAGCTTGGACGCCCACAGCCCGTCGTCGGTCAGATGCCCATGAGGATCCACGTAACCTTCTTCCTGCAGGAAACGGTAATGGCGCTCGAACTCCAGCCACAACTGCTCCTGGATCGTACGAACCCGGTTTGCCTGTTCAAAGTAATTCAGCAGAAACGAGGCGAACGGGTGCGCAGTCCCTTTCTGGCAGGGAGCATAAAGAGCGCACCGATTGCAGGGGAGGGAGCCCAGCTGGGCCAGAAGATCCGCCAAGTCCTGGCTGGTGGCTTCCTGCGGAAGAGGGAGCTCGATCTTCGAGGTCGAACCGGCCCCTTCAGCCTGAGACGTGGCGCTGATCCCTTCCAAAGGAGGCTCAGCAGCAGGCGAAGACGCTTCCGAAACACTTTTCGGCATCTCCTCCGCTGTCTCGCCCGTTATCGACAGCGCGAGTCCGAGCCATCGGTCCCGATCCTTCGGCGGAGGAAGCTCATCGAGCTTTTCTCCAAACGCTCGGATCCGTCTGAAGCTGACGCGAAACGGCTTTATACGACCCTTGCGGAAGCAGAGCGGGACGGCAAGGCGCACCGCGCGAACCGCCTTGAATTCCATCTCCGGCTCAGACACCACGACATAGGGCGTCCCGCGTTTGCTCCTGAAAACCCGCCCTGGAGTCAATAGATCCTGAAACGCATGAAAGCCCGTTTGCCGCTTGAGTAGCTTCCTGGCCTTGCGGATCTTTTCCTTGAGGAGTCCGTAACGAGGCCGAACCTGAGCCAAACTCTCCATACCGGTGCAGGCCATTTCCGGAGCCCAAGCGGTGGCCTCACGCTGCAAGCGCTGGAATTCCCGTGTCATTTCCGCTTCGTTGCTTAAGTTCTGGTAAGTGGCAAGGGAAGCCGCGAAGAGCGAGCGGATCTCGTCCGGAGCATGGGACAGCAGCAAGTTCAGCACCATCGAGTGGTTGATGCGGATTTGGCTTACGATTGGGTCCGGAGGAGATCGCAGTAGATTGTGAATCAGGAGGGGGTCCTGGTGGGCTCCCGGGAGCACCAGAACGAACCCGATCTCGTCCATCCCACGCCTCCCGGCGCGTCCGGTCATCTGCAGGAGATCCGTTGCCGAAAGATCGACAAACTCTCGACCATTGAATCGATCACTTTGGGGAACCACGACTGTTCTCGCAGGAAAATTGACGCCAGCCGCCACCGTCGACGTTGAAAAGATGGCCTCGAGATAGCCTTCTTGCATCAATCGTTCCAGCAGAATCTTCCAATGCGGGAGCTGCCCTCCATGATGAGCTCCCACCCTGGAGCGGCGCAAAATGGGCAGATGCTGATGGTGAGCGAGAAAAGGGTATGCATTCACGATTTCGTCAAGGCGTGCCTGAAACTCCTCGTAGGGCTTGGCGCCACCCCTCGAGAGGGAAGACCCACACAGATGAATCGCTTTTTCGCAATCTGCCCTCGACTTGAGAAAGAAGATGGCGGGGAGCAAGTTGGCCTGACGAAGGGCATCAAGCACTCGTCGTACGGGGATGAAGTCCGCCTTGGAGAACGACTTGGGGTCGACCTGTCGAATGCGCGGAAGGATGCCGCGCCGCCCGCTCAGTGGGCTCAGCTCGCCCTCCGGAAAAAGATACAGCGGGAAGAGCGGCACAGGCCGTTCAAAGCTGGTCACCCATGAGCACGGCATATTCCGCATCCATTTCAGCCAGTCGCACAGCTCCTGACCATTCCGGATCGTTGCGGAAAGCAGCAGGAGCTTCACGCGTGCAGGGAGATAAATGAGCACTTCCTCCCAAACCACGCCCCGATCATTATCGCCCAGATAATGGGCCTCGTCGAGAATGACGAGGTCCACCGGGAGGTCGATGCCCTGGTGCATGGTGTCGTAGAGCTGGTTTCTGAGAATCTCCGTGGTGCCCACGATAATGGGGGCTTGGGAATTCTCTTTGCGGTCGCCAGTGAGTATCCCAACGTTGTCGGGGCCGAATATCTCTCCAAATTCGTCGTACTTGGCGTTTGAAAGCGCCTTGAGCGGCGACGCATACCAGCACCGGCCCCCTTCATGGAAGGCCTTTTCGATGGCCTGCACGGCGATATAGGTCTTGCCCGATCCCGTGGGCGCGGTGACCAACACGTCCGTATGCTGCAGTGCTTCGAGGGCCTCCACCTGAAACGGATCCGGCACGAAGGGCTGCGGCTCAGGAAC
>CALBZH010000882.1 GCA_937889795.1 uncultured Syntrophobacteraceae bacterium
CTGCTCTGGAGGCGGCCGGTGTTGCGAGAGAGGGCGGCCCCATCGGCGTCATGCTCGACGAGCATGAGCGGGGACGCGAATACGTCCGACAGATGAAGGCCAGTCTTTCGGTTTATCGATCCGGGGAGGCTTCCGGAGGCTCCGACTTCATCGGGGAGGCGCGATCTTACATCTATCTTCTGAATCAACACATTGACAAGGAGGACAACGTCTTGTTTCCCCTTGCGGAAAGACGGCTTTCGGAAGCCAGGAAAGCCGAGCTGTCCAGCGGCTTCGAAAAGATCGAGGTCGAAAAGATCGGCGTCGGCAGGCACGAGGAGTTTCACAAGATGCTGGATCAACTGGAGCGTGCTTATCTGGGATGAATCCGAACGATCAGGAGGTGTCCGGACCATGAAGGCTCACGTCTTAGAGCCTGTTTTGGAATGATTTCATGATGGCGACAATCGCCTGATCATCAAGTGGATCATACTGATATGAACCATGGCCTCGCTGGTCTTCTCCAATTCCTCGTAGCCTTTGCTGAGCCGCCGGCAACGGCCAAGCCAAGCAAACGTGCGTTCGACGACCCACCTGCGAGGAAGAACGACAAAGCCCTTCTGGCCTTCAGGGCGCTTGACGATTTCGAGAACCCAGTTCCCGAAGGCTTGCGCCCACTCAACCAGCTTTCCGGCGTACCCGCCGTCGGCCCAGATGAGACTGAGTCGAGAAAAACGCCCGGCTATTCTCATCATGACCAGTTTCGCGCCGTCTCTGTCTTGAATGGCCGCTACATGAACGACCACTGCAAGCAGGAGCCCCATCGTATCGACCAGAATGTGACGCTTGCGACCGTTGATCTTCTTCCCGGCGTCATAACCGTGAGGGCCACCCGCTTCCGTCGTTTTCACGCTTTGACTGTCAATGATTCCAGCGCTGGGGGAGGCGTCCCTCCCGACGCTGACTCGCACCCCAATGCGCAAGAGATCCGAAATTTGTTCCCACGTGCCTCGGATTCGGAACTGCCGAAGGTGGTAGTAGACGGTCTGCCATTTCGGAAAGTCATGGGGCAGCATGCGCCATTGGCAACCAGTCCGGACAACGTAGAGGATTGCATCGAAAATCTCCCGCAAACAGATCACGCGTGGTCGGCCCAAACGCTGCGTGAAGACGTGTTCCATCAACAAAGCCCAGAGCGTTTCCCATTGCTTGTTGGTAAGATCGGTGTCATATCGGCGCCGTTCCATAGTAACCCTCCAAGGTTGAGTGGTCTGTTGCCACCCTACTTTGCCCTACCGGAGCGCCGTTGTCCAGTGGGGAATGAATCAGGCATGGGCTTGTAGTTCCAAAACAGGCTCTTACAGGATGTGCCTTTCGAACGGGCAGTCGCAGCGTGTAGTCGTGTCTTGATGAACGCATTTCCCGGGAAGAAAGAGCACCGAATCGCCCGCGCGTAGCGGGTTTGTTCCCGGCCACAGAACCCTTTAAAGAAAGGAGTAGCCATGAAGATCCAGTCCAGTCGTCCCTTGTCCTGGTTCATCGCGGTTCCATTTGCTCTGTTGCTGTTGTGGCCCGCAACGGGCTTCACCCACTGCGACACCCTCGATGGCCCCGTTGTCAAGGCGGCTCAGAAGGCCCTGGAAACGGAAAACGTGACCCCGGTTCTCATATGGGTCCAGGAGAAGAGCGAAGGCGAGATCAAGGCGGCTTTCGAGAACACTCTCGTGGTGCGTAAGCTCGGACCCAAAGCCAAAGAGCTTGCCGACATGTATTTCTTTGAAACCCTTGTGAGAATCCATCGAGCGGGTGAAGGGGCTCCCTACACCGGGGTGAAACCCGCCGGAAGCGTTGCCGAGCCGGCTGTGGTGGAGGCCGACAAAGCGCTGGAGAGCGGGTCTGTGGAACACCTCGAGAAACACATGGCCGAGGGAGCGGCAAAAGGCATTCGCGATCGGTTCACGGCAGCCCTCGAGGCCAAGAAGCACGCCGGCGAGAGCGTTTCTGCAGGCCGAAAGTTCGTCGCATCGTACGTCACGTTTGTCCATTATGTGGAGCGGCTTCACTCGGATATTGCAGCAAAGGGATCCGAGCACGGAGCCGCCGAGCCCCATGAAGCCCATGGGCAGCACCACCATCAATAGCGCTTCCATGGGTTGTGCCGCTCCATGGAAACGACAGGAAAGGTCAGCCAATGTTGTTCTGCTTCAATGCCACGGAGGTTTTCCGGATCGCCTTGGAAATCAAGGATCGCTGCATGGCCTTTTATGAAAAGGCGCAGGGAGTGATTCAGGACTCTGAGGTCAGGGAGCTTTTCGAGACCCTTGTTCGGGAGGAAAGGGAGCACAAGGCGAAGATCGAGAGCCTGAAGGCCAAGGTGCCTGCGGATGGATGGGCGCCGCCGGTCAGTGATCCCGATGAGGAGCTCGACCTTTACATCAAGATGATGGCCGATCAGCATGTCCTCAATCCTGCGCGCGACCTGGACGCTCGGCTGGCGGAGGTCAAGACGACCCAAGACGCCTTGAAGCTGGCGTTGCAGTTCGAGAAGGATTCGGTCATCTTCTTCCTTGGAATGCAGGAGGCCACTTGCGAGGGCAAGGATCGGGACCTGCTCGGGATTCTGATCAAGGAAGAGCAGGATCACGTGCGTAGACTGTCTTTGCAGGCGCGAAGGCGCTGAGGCTGAAAGAGGGTCTCACCCCGGCGCCCCGGGAGTCGGGGTACCCTCCGTCAGTCTCGAATGCAGCATGCGGGAATATGATTGGAGGTGCTGCTTGCCTTGAACCCGCGCCGGGGGGCATCCGGGCCGGAGCCGAGCGCACATGAGGTCGATTCGGTAGGCGCATACCCCTCGCAGCAACCATGGGGCACGATGTTGAAACCGGCAACACCGCTAAATACTTTGCAGCTCAAACTGACGCTGTTCATTTTCGTTCTCGAGCTGGTGCCGCTGCTCGGGGTGGGCATGCTTTCCATACGCTCGGCGGAAGAACTCATCCTGAACATGGTCACGAATCAGATCGAGCACATTGCCGCAGACAAAGCGGCGTTGCTCGAACGTTGGATTTCCGAGCGAAAGGCCGACGTGGAGGTGATTGCCGGCTCTTCGATCCTGAGATCCATGGAGCCTGAGCCAATCGCCGGGTACTTGGATTTGGTCCGAAACAAGTACCATGTCTATGGTGAGATCTCGGTGGCGACCCGGGAAGGCGTTCCCATCTATCCCAAGAGGAAGCCTGCGGGAGAGCTTGACCCGAACGACCGGCTCAAACCGACAGAGGTCGATCGGCTCACGATTTCCGACATTCGATTGACCCCGGACCGAACAGAATCCTACTTTCAAATAGTGGCGCCGCTGGTCGGGAGCGCGGGGAAGCTGGAAGGGATGCTGCACGTTTCCGTCGGAACCGGTACCATTCTCTCGGTCGTCCTGCGGGTTTCCCTGGGAGAAACCGGTGAATGCTATCTCGTGAACCGCGAAGGCACCTTTCTTGCCCACAAGCAGCCCGAAAGAATCCTCCGTGAGAACATCGCCCAGTCGGAAAGCTTCAAGAACATCTTGGGTGCCTCGGTGCGAAGGGCCACGTACATCGATTACCGAGGCATCGAAGTCATGGGCGCCTCGATGATGGTCGCCGGGACGGATTGGGCTCTGGTGGTGGAGCAGGACAAAGAGGAAGCCTTTCGACCGGTGACCCAGCTCCGGCGCTCAATCGCCCTCGTCATTTGCCTGTCCCTTGTCGGCGCGCTTGTTTTCGCCTGGCTGCTCTCGCGGTACGTGGCCACTCCGATCCGGCGACTGAGCATAGCGGCCAATTCTCTGGCCAGAGGCGAATTCGAGGAAGTGCGCCTCGAGCCGGAGACCCGTGGGGACGAGCTGGGACAGCTCTACGATGCGTTCGCGGAAATGGCCGGGCAGCTTCAGGACCGGCAGCAACGGCTCGAGGAGAAGGTCATCCGGCGGGAAGCGGAGCTTATGGAAACCGATGTCCGGCTCAAGCAAACGGAGGAGGCCGCTGCCCGGTCCCAGCAGCTTGCCGCTCTGGGTCAGCTTGCCGCCGGCGTTGCCCACGAAATCAGGACTCCCCTGACGTCCCTCAAGATGTTCCTCCAGTCCCTCGAAAGTGAAACGGCTTTGGCTGCGGAATACGATGAGGATTTTCACGTTGCGATGAATCAGATCAGGCGCATGGAGGCCACGATCAATCGGTTTCTTGATTTTGCGCGTCCGCGTGACCCCGTGCTCTCGAAGGTGGACGTGCGGGACTTTGTCGAGGATGCCCTGCTGGTGGCGCGACCCAGAGCCAGACAGCAGGAAACCGTCATCAGGACAAACATCGACGATTCCCTGCCGCGCGTTTGGGGAGACCGCAAACAACTGGGAGAAGCCCTTTTGAACCTTCTTGTGAACGGGCTCGAGGCTGTGGGGACGCGCGGAGAGCTGCGCGTGACCGTTCGTGCGGAGACGGCTTCACAGCACCCCGGCCCGGAGGAGCTCGTCCGGATTGACGTCGAGGATACCGGCCCGGGGATCCAGCCTGGAATCGTGCCGTGCCTGTTCGATCCCTTCTTCACCACCAAGTCGACCGGCACGGGACTGGGGCTTTCGATCGTCCAGTCCATCGTGAAACGGCATGGGGGTCGTATCAGCGCCGCAGGCCTCCCGGGTGAGGGCGCAACCTTTTCGCTGACCATTCCGGCACTCTCCCGGGGAGCACTGACCGCAGATGGAAAGAATTCTGATCGTTGATGATGACGAGGGGCTCGTCCACTTTCTGTCCCGTTTCTTTGTAGGCCAGGGATTTGAGGTGCGTTCGTGCCACAGCGGCGCGGCCGCCCTGGAGATCCTAAACAGCGATGATTTCGACCTCATCCTCCTTGATTACAAGATGCCCGGCCGAAACGGTCTGGATATCCTCACGGAGATCCGAAGGCTCCAGGTCAAGACCCCCATCATTCTCATGACGGCCTATGGGACGATGGATACCGCCATCGAGGCAATGAAGCGGGGCGCCTATGACTACCTCCTCAAGCCCTTTGACAGGGTGGACCTGGAGCGGCTCGTCCGGGACGCCCTCGAGGTGAACCGGCTCATGAAGGAGATCGTGAGCCTGCCTGTTTTCGATGCGAAGGCTTCGACGGTTCCGACGGGTGAGGTCAAGATCATCGGCAGTCACAGGCGGATGCAGGAAGTCTACAAGCTCATCGGACAGGTTGCGGCCAGGGACGTCACGGTCCTCATCACGGGGGAATCCGGGACGGGAAAGGAGCTCGTTGCTCGGGCGATCTACCATCACAGCTTACGGAAAGACCGGCCGTTTCTCGCCGTCAACTGCGCTGCCATCCCTGAGCCGCTGTTCGAGAGCGAGCTGTTCGGGCACGAGCGGGGAGCCTTCACGGGTGCCGACCGGGCCCACGTCGGAAAGATCGAGCGCTGCCACGGGGGAACGCTCTTCTTCGATGAGATCGGCGA
>CALBZH010000883.1 GCA_937889795.1 uncultured Syntrophobacteraceae bacterium
ACTCACCTCTGAGGTGAGCGGAAACGGAAAGAACGGCACCGGGACGGCCAGGCTCGAGGGATCGATGGTTTCGCGCGATCCCGCATCTCCCCTGGGAAGGGTTGTGGGGAGCCAGACGCAGCTCACCGCAACCGCCACGATCGATGCCGAAAGGAAGCTTCTCATTCCGGATCTGTCGGTGCGGGGCCCGACCATTCAGCTGAATGGGGCCGCTTCGATCGACTTGGCCAAATCCATGCTCGACGCGAAGGGGACATTGAAGGTCAGCAAATTGGAATCTCTTGCGCCTCTGCTTCAGCAGGATCTTTCCGGCATTCTGGAGGGAGAAGTCGAGGCCAACGGCAGCCTCGACGATTTCAAAGGGTCCTGCCTTTTTCGCGGGCGAAACGTGCGATGGCAGGCCCGGGAATTTTCTGAAATCACTGCGGGCGGCAACGCCTTACATCTGCCTCACCGTCCCGCGGGCCGACTTCATGTCGTGCTGGAGCACGCCAAAGAGGAACTGGAGGTCGCAACCGGGTTTGCCGTCGATGGGCCGAAAGTTGCCTTGAACGGTTTGCGCGTTACGATACCCGGCGGTCGGTTGGATAGCGAGCTGGTCTTGAACACGGATACCGCTGTCCCCCTGATCCAGGGGTCAGTGCAGGGAAAATTTGATAACCTTGGCAAACTGGGGCAATTCGTCGGAGAGCCGCTCCAGGGAAGTGGATCTCTCAATGCACGGTTGAGCATCAGCCGTGGCACTCAGAATGGTAGCCTGGAGCTCCGTGGGAAGTCCATCCGAATGGGAACGGGGAGTCTGGGGCGTCTGGAGTTGGACGCCGATCTCAAGGATCTCTACGGAAAGCCGCAGGGGACCCTGCGAGGCGAATTGGCAGCGCTCGAAGCCGGCCTGGTGAGCCTTAAGACAGCGTCGATCAAAGCAAACGGAAACGGCTCTCGCATGGCTTTCTCAGGAGAGGCTCACGGACGAGCGGGGAATCGTTTCGATCTTGAGACCCGCGGGTCGCTGGCCCGAACATCCGATGCGTTGCGCCTTGAGATGTCGCAGGTTCGAGGGAAACTGGGCCCTTACGCGTTCAATCTTCTCTCGCCCCTGAGCCTGGAGCGGTCTCCGAAGGTTGTTTCTTTGAACCGCACCGCCCTGGCGTTGGGATCCGGCAAGGCGACCTTCTCCGGGTATCGGTCTGACGAGAGCATCAAGTCCGCCATCCTTCTTGAGAGCATTCCCCTGCAGGTGGTTTCGATGTTTGGAGGGCCGGATCTCACCGGGTCTGCGGGCGGCCGCCTGGATCTCGACGGAGCGCCCGCTCAGCCCAAAGCGAATCTCGAGCTCAAGTTATCGGATTTTCGAACGCCGACTCTTAAGCCAGAGCAGCAGCCGCGCCACGCCGTGCTGGAGGCGGCCGCCCGGCTGGAGCGCGGACGATTGCAGGGCTCGCTTGTACTGAGCCAGGTTCTGGAAGAGCCGGCCCGGGCCACATTCGCCATTCCGCTGCGTCTTTCCCTGGGGCGGGATTTTTCATTTGCCGTCCCAAAAGAGGAGCCGTTGCGGGCTCATGTCGATTTCAAAGGCGATTTGGGACAGGTCGCCGTCTATGTTCCGCTCGCGGACCAGACCTTTTCCGGGAGAGCAGAGGGCTCCCTCGATCTCAGCGGAACCTTGTCTGATCCCGTCTACGGAGGAAGCGTCCAGATTGTCAGGGGATCCTACGAGAACCTCAACACCGGCTCCGTATTTCAGGATGTTAACGCGACCCTGGTGGCACGGAACCGTGTGCTTGAAGTGCAGCATTTCGAAGCAACCGATGGCGGAGAGGGACGTCTGAGTCTGAGGGGATCCCTCCAATTCGATCTCGAAGAACAATTCCCGTTGAACCTGGCGGCGGCCCTTACCAATGCCAAGCTCGTCCGCAGAACCGATCTGACCGCCACGGCCAACGGAGACATCAAGGCCACCGGTTCATTGAGACAAATCGCCCTTACCGGAAAGCTCGCCATCAGTCCTGCCGAGTATGAGCTCCCAGCCCGCCTTCCGCCGAGCATGGTCGATCTTGAGGTCATCAACGTAAACCAGAGCCCAGGGAAGGCCACTCCAAAGAAGGAGGAGCCTGGAACGAGCGCCGCTCCCATACAGGTCCTGTTGGGACTCAAGCTCAATTTCAACAATCAGGTTTTCGTGCGCGGTCGCGGGCTGGATTCCGAATGGAAGGGGGATCTCGACATCCAGGGGACGGCCCAGCAGCCCGCTGTCGTTGGAACTCTCCAAGTGGTCCGCGGGCGATTCGACTTCCTGGACCGGACGTTCACCCTCACACAGGGAACGATTTCGTTTTTCGGATCGAGCCCCCCAGTGCCGCTCTTGAACTTCACCGCCGAGTCGAAGACGAAGGACATCACCGCGATCCTCAAAGTCTCCGGAACGGCCGCTTCGCCTCAAATCGAGATCACGTCCGACCCGCCCCTCCCTCAAGAGGAGGTTCTCGCACGCGTTCTGTTCGGCCGAAGCATGGGCAAGGTTACCCCGGTGCAGGCACTCAAGCTGGCCCAGGCAGTGAAGACGTTATCGGGAGATAAGTCGCTGCCCGTGCTGGATTTGCTGGGTGGAACGCGGAAACTGCTGGGTCTCGATCGACTCGAGTTTCGAAGCGGCGAAGGGAACAGCGAGACTGGCCTGGGACTTGGCAAGTATCTCACGGAAGATGTCTACGTGGACGTGCAGAAAGACCTGAGCGGCGAAGGAGGCACGGTATCCCTGGAAGTCGAGTTGACACCCAATCTCACCGTCGAAAGTGAAGTGGGATCCGACGCCCAAGCGGGAATCGGCGTCAATTGGAAGCTCGACTACTGAGGGGCCGACCTCGCCGAAGAGCGCTCTGTTCCCCAAACCTGGGTGTCCGGCCAGTAGGCCGATTTGACGTAAAAATTCCATAGATTTCATGGGGCTTGCTGCTTTGCTCTCTGAGCGCTGGTCCTTTCCTCCTTCAAGGTGAAGATCAAAGCGAGCAGCCGAGGACTTTGACTCGTAAAACTCATGCGCCCCATTGAACGTGTTTCCCCCCCCAACCCAGTTATTCTCCTGACAGAATCAAAGAATTCTTAATGTTACGCTGGGGAGGCGGGTTCAACAAGGAACATGGTGTAAAGCCCTCGAAATTTCCTCAAAGCGCATCCATTTCCTCCTGCCGGTGTTGGGCCGGTTTGAACACGACGGCGCCCAGGGGAGGCAGGGTGATGCTGATAGACTGGTAGAAGCCGTGAGCAGCCACGGGTGTTGTCTGAACGCCGCCCAGGTTGCCCTGTCCGCTTCCGCCATAGAGCTCCGCATCGCTGTTCAGCACTTCCTGCCAGAAGCCGGCGGCAGGGACACCGATGCGGTAGTTGTGCCGGGGAACGGGCGTGAAGTTGAAGGCGCACACCAGCACATTCGCCTGTTCACGGGCAATACGCATGAAGCTGAGAGTGCTCTGCTCGCTGTCGTTGCAGTCGATCCAGCGGAAGCCTTCGGGCTGGAAATCCCGCTCGTGAGAAGCCGGTTCACCGCGATAGAAAGTGTTGCAGTCCCGAACCCAGCGCTGCAACCCGATGTGCGGTGCGTATTGGAGAAGGTGCCACTCGATGCTCGTCTCATGGCTCCACTCAGCCCACTGGCCGATTTCGCTGCCCATGAACATGAGCTTTCGCCCCGGGTGGAGAAACATGTACCCATAAAGCAGCCGAAGATTGGAAAACTTCTGCCAGTCGTCCCCCGGCATCTTCCCGATCATGGACCCTTTGCCGTGAACCACCTCGTCGTGGGAAAAGGGAAGGATGAAATTCTCATGGAACGCGTAAAGCAGGCTGAAGGTCAGGTTGCCATGGTGGAATTTTCGGTGAATGGGATTCTTGGAAAAAAAGAGCAGGGTGTCATGCATCCAGCCCATGTTCCACTTGTAGCCGAAGCCCAATCCTCCAAGGTAGGTCGGACGGGACACCATGGGCCATGCGGTGGACTCCTCGGCGATGGTCACGGCGCTCGGATGCTCGGCATAGATCAGTGCGTTGAACCGCTTCAGGAAATCGATGGCCTCGAGGTTCTCGCGCCCCCCGTACTGGTTTGGAACCCACTCGCCCTCCTTCCGTGAATAATCCAGGTAGAGCATCGAGGCGACCGCGTCCACTCGCAGGCCGTCGATGTGGAAC
>CALBZH010000884.1 GCA_937889795.1 uncultured Syntrophobacteraceae bacterium
TCAGCAGCTGCCGGGTACTTTCGATGGGGGGTCCTACGGCGATGCGGTTGTTGACACGATCGAACACCGACACCAGGACCTGATGCGATCTGGCCGTCAGTCCGCCAAAGTTCACCGCATTGCGGAGGACATCCCGGCAGTCCCTGAAGACCGAATCGATGGCAGATTTCAAAGGACTCGTCAGATTGCCCTTTTCGGCCTCCGATAAATCGTCCCGGATGAGGCTCAAGACAAATCCCATATAGCTTTCAAACGAGTCGAACAACACTTGCCCCTGCCGTTGACGCTCAAGCTCGGCCATCGGATTTTCAAAGGATTCCCACTGGATCCGCTTTTCTTCCGGAATGGATCGTTCAATCAGCTCCTTCCGCTCCAACTCCGTCTGACAGCGCACGTATTCATCACGAAAATGACTTCCGACGATCATCGAATAATAGGCAGATTCCATTTCCATCCAGAAAAGTGGAAATAAATGCTTTCGAAAATCAAGCTTCTTATGTTCTGTCTTGAGCTTTTCCACAACCTGATACGTAAAGATTGAAGGCTTGTACTGCTTCGTCTTCTGGTTAAAGGCCCGGGCACAATAGGGAATGCCAAGTCTAGATCCGAGAATCATCACAGGCTCTTGACCCGTTTTCCCATAGGTTGTGCCTTCAAATCGCCCACCTCTTCCTATGGTAAAAGCACGGACAATATCGACCGCCGTCAGTCCCATGCCAATGACATAGACCGTCTCGCCGCCTTTGATATGCTGTGTCTTTTCCGGAATGGGATACACGTCATGAACATAACTGATATTCTTACCCTGTTGACGACAGTCTTCAGCGAACTGCATCCACTGCTCTTCCTTGGAGCCGGAATGGATCTGCAGCCTCGAATGGCCGGTTGCCAGCAAAATCTCATCCGCATCGATCCACTCGCCGTTATCGAGGATGACTCTCTGACCACGGGCACAGTCTATATCGAGGGCGGAGACCGGATGCCGCCTCAACGAGACCCCATCCGGAAGATGGGCTGCCGTCCACTCAAATACGGCCGAAAGATACTGACCATGGTGACACCGTCCGGGATAGTCATTTTCGCCGAAGGGAAGTCCCTTTTCCGCCAAAAAGCCATGGAGGGTCCTGATGGCCGGGATTGCACGGCCGGCTTCGTCATCATCGCCTATGGCGGTGATCTGCGCCGCAACCGTGTTCAGCAGCAGGTATTCGGGCTGAGCGGGATCGTGCACGCATCCACCCCCGAAATTCCCCGACCGATCAATCACGTGAACCACAACGGGCTTCTTGAGGCTCGATCTCGAAAGCTGCATGGCGAGTCTTCTGAACGCATAGGTACCTCGTGGACCTGCACCGATAATGACGACATGGTGGGCCATCTTCCTTCCTCCTGTATCTTGAAGCCTTGGATCCGTGTATCCTTGTCATGTCAGAGACCGTGGAGGAATTCGCACCCAGCCGGTTTGCACCGGAGGGTGATCCACTGCCACAAGCCCACCCGCCAGGCTCTTGGCCGGGTGAGGGTGCCGCCATTATAGGACATCACGCAAGAGAGAGGGAGCGGACTTTGAAGCCTGAGCCGCGTTTCTCGCCTATAGAGATCATGCCGGCAAGGCTTCGGGCCGCGTAAGCCCCACGGCTGAAGCCGAAAATGTAATTTTCATCCTCGGGCTCGCAATTGCTGACCAAGCACCGATTGATCGAAACCACTGAAGACAGCCCGTTCTCTCGCGTGCGTCCCCATCCGCTACCAATCCGCCGTTTCCCATTTGCCGCACCGGTCGCCCCAGCGAACCACGTGCTCTTTTCCGGGGTCGCGCGGGATTTTGACTTCCATGACCTCGCAGCAGTTGGAGCAGCCTTCGCAGTCGAAGCTGTTGAGCTGGTAGGGGATGTCTCCGGCTTCGAAGCCGCGGAAGCGGGTTTTGGCGCCGGCGTCGGCGGCTTCCTTGGCGAGGAGCGCCGCGCCGAGGCCCCCCATGACATCGTAAAGCTCCGGGACGACCAGCGGTTTGCCCAGGATGCGTTCGAAAGC
The DNA here is from genome assembly GCA_937889795.1 of uncultured Syntrophobacteraceae bacterium. Taxonomy (GTDB): domain Bacteria; phylum Desulfobacterota; class Syntrophobacteria; order Syntrophobacterales; family Syntrophobacteraceae; genus CALBZH01. Next base: position 2,035 of record CALBZH010000884.1, read on the forward strand.
GGATCGCATGCCGACGTTGGCGGCGACACCGCCCTGAAAGAGGATGGGCTCCTCGATTTTCTGGCTTTTCACGAGGTTGTTCAGATAGTTTCGGACCAAGGACTCGCACAGGCCCGCAATGATGTCCTCCACGCTGTGGCCCACCTGCTGCTTGTGCACCATGTCCGACTCGGCGAAGACCGTGCAGCGGCTGGCGATCTTGACCGGTTTTCGAGCTCTCAGGGCGTACTCGCCGAAGACTTCGATGGGGATGCCGAGCCGGTGGGCCTGCTGGTCCAGGAAGGATCCGGTCCCGGCGGCGCAGACCGTGTTCATGGCGAAATCCGAAACGATGCCGTTTC
>CALBZH010000885.1 GCA_937889795.1 uncultured Syntrophobacteraceae bacterium
CCGATCTAAGGGGGCCCCTTCTCCCGAGGTTTTGAAGATGCTGGAATTCATTCAGGGGGAAGGACAGAAGTTTCTGGCCAAATAATCGGCCATGCAGCACGCGCCATGAAGGCCAGCGCACAGTACTTCTATCGTGAACAAATGGAATAGATTGAGGGCAATATGGCATTTCTGCACTTGAGATCTCTGAGCTCACGCATCCTTGTCCCGTCTTTGACCCTCCTCGTCGTCCTTCTTGGAGTCGGCGGATGGGTCATGACCTCGAACCTGACCGCTTTCGTCCGTGGCATGATGGATTCGCGGGCACAGTCCCTGGCAAACCTGCTCGAGAAGATCAGCGCTCCCTACATCGACAACTATGACTATCCGTCCCTGGAGGGGTTTGTACAGGAAACCATCAAAGACCAGGACGTGGCGTACGTCGTGTTTCTGGATCACAAGGGGACCGTTGTCACCAAGAGCAGCCAGGAGTCCGAGGGGACGGCCAAGGTGATGCGCTACGACCGAGGGATCAAGGGGACGGGTGACAAGGAGATAGGCCGTTTGAAGCTGGGTTTTCATGAGCACACGCTGGAGCGGCTCACCAAGCGCGTGGGCATCATGGTAATCGGCACCATGCTCACTGTGATCGCTCTCCTCGCCGTGGGAATGGGTTTGGTGACCAGGTCGATCAGCCGTCGATTTGGGGTGACCTTCCGGAATGTAGCAACCAGTGCTTCGAGTGTGGAAGTGACATCGAATCAAGTAGCTGAATTTAGCCAGAATATCGCGGACGGAGCATCGCAGCAGGCTGCGGCGATTGAGGAAAGCTCGGCTTCTCTGGAAGAAATGGCGTCGAGGACCAGTCAGAATGCTGACAACGCGCGAGAGGCTGAGACGCACATGGGTGAGATGTCCGGCATCATGGTCAATGGCATGCAGGCGATGGATAACCTGATCGCGTCGATGCAGGCCATCAAGGACGCCAGTGCCGAAACCTCCAAGATCATCAAGACAATCGACGAGATAGCCTTCCAGACCAACCTCCTTGCACTGAACGCTGCCGTGGAGGCGGCGAGGGCAGGCGAGGCTGGAGCGGGCTTTGCGGTGGTGGCCGATGAAGTTCGGAACCTCGCGATGCGGGCGGCGGAGGCGGCGAAAAACACGGAAAGGCTTATCGAGCTTACATCGGACCGTGTCAAGTCAGGGTCGGAAGTGGTCAACGAAGTCCACGCGCTGTTCAGCCGGGTCAATGAAGGGGCAGGCTCGGTGACTGAGCTTGTGAGGGAGATTGCCCTTGGATCCAGAGAGCAGGCCCTGGGCATCGAAGAGATCAACAAAGCCATCGCCGCCGTGGATCAGATCACCCAACGGAACGCCTCCGCGGTGGAAGAATCCGCTTCAGTGGCTATGGAATTGAGTCGGCAGGCGACTCAGATGCAGGCTGATGTCGGGGACGTGATGGCGTTCCTTGGCAGTGCCGCGACGCATGGGCCGTCTTCTTCTCCAGAAGAAAGGAGTCCACGTGAGTCGGTCATGTACGAGGAGGGAAACCGATTCGCGCCACCGGCGCAACGCATCCCCATCGAGCTGAAACAGGCAGTTGTCTCGATCGTGGAAGACGCCGGGAGAAACAGGCCCAGTTGAGGGGCTATCTCAACAGCCCTTCGATGTCAGGCATTTGGTCGTCGTAGTCGCTCACGAAGCGCAATGAGACTCCGACGCGTATCAGGAGTCCCAAGAGCAATCCCAGCGCAGCAGTGACGGTAATCCAGAACACGATCATCCTCCTATCCCATGGGTAAGTGACTTCATTCCTTTCAAGCCGGATTGTTGGAATCGTACCCCCCATCGGTGTCGAAACGATGACGGGATGAAGACAATTGCGCGGCGGGGGAACTGCATCGCGACGTGAAGCAAAGGACCTCACAGCGGGTGAGAGTGGAAAGGGGTGCGGCGAAGTGGTATATGTCCTTGGTAGGCTTATCGTTTCCTGATGAGTACGAGATGGAAGCTCATGAGGGTTCGTTGGACATATGGCCGCGTCGAGTGCGTGCCGGCTGAGGGAGCAGACCCAAATGAAAGAGTACACGATTCACCCGCTGGTTGTGGGCGCCAATGAGACTGACCAAGGGATCATGACCTATCTGCGGGGCTACGGGAAACGCATCTGGATTCCCATCTATGTGTTCTTTGTGGATGGGGGTGACGAGAAAATCCTCATCGATACCGGGTTGGAGCAGTTTGTTGTCCCGCCCCATGTGGGAGAGGAATACGGTCTCGAGATTCTTGAGTTTGAAGATGCCCTTGCAACGGTGGGGCTTCGACCCGAGGACGTGAATCTCATCATCCATACGCATCTTCATAACGACCATTGCGAGAACGACTACAAGTGCCCGCAGGCCAAAATCGTGGCGCAACAGAAGGAGCTCGACTTCTTTCACAATCCACACCCCATCGATCATCGCTATTACAGTGATTTGCTGGATGGGCTTGAGGTGGAAACGGTGGACGGGGACGTGACGCTCCGGGATGGGATCGATCTTCTGTTGACCCCAGGTCACACTCCCGGAGGGCAGTCCATCGCCATCAATACCTCAGTTGGGCGGGTTGTAGTCACGGGTTTTTGCTGCAACGATATGAACTTCCCGGCGGATGGCCCTGTAGTGACGCCAGGTGTTCACACCGACGCCATCGCGGCTTATGAAAGTGCGAAGAGAATCTCAGAAATTGCTGACGTTATCATCCCGCTTCACAGCTTGACAGTTGGCAGGCAAAAGCGCATTCCCACGTGATCGGTCTCTTGAACAGCGCCTGAAGGATGCGGTGCCCGTGGGGTGGTTTCCGTGTCTGGCTTTAGGGCACGTTTCTCCGGGAATGCTGGCTTCATGAACGGCCGACAGAGTCGGACCTTCATCATGGTCCGAGAGGAGTAAGCGTGGCCGAGAACCTCCGATCTCGCCCCAGTCTCGACGATGACAAGACGCTGTGCAGACTTGCCGTCAGGCACAGGATGCTGACCGAAGAGCAGGTACGGTCGGCGCTGACCATCAAGGAGCGGGAGCGAAGGCGGGGGCGTGATCTCGGCATGGAGGAGATTCTCCAAACGAAGGGCTGGGTCAGCGTCAGACAGCTCAATATCTTGCGGCAAGCGCGCGACCTTCTAAGGCTTCGCGCGAGGGAAAAAGCCTATGTCCAGGCAGTTGTCCAGGAGGGTTTGGTCAGCCAAGAGCAGATGGATGAGGCGCTGAGCGAGCAGACGCGGCGGTACAAGGACAACGGCGATTTCGTCGCGTTGGAAGTGATTCTCGGGGAGCGTGGGCTTCTGAGTGAAGGGCGGCCCACAGAGGCCGAGACAAATCGAGAAACGCTGTCGGACTCGTTTGATCGGAGGCCAACTGAGGAAGCGAGCCTTCGCGAGCCTGCTCCCGAGGAGCGTCCTGAAAAGGAAAGACCATTCGACCCCTCTTCCCCGGCGAGCACAGTCGAAGCCCCAGACTCCTCTGCCGACCGCCTCGGGAAAGTGATCTTGCGGGAGCGGGCATTCGATCTGATCGTCTCCCACGACGAAATGGCTGCCTATCTTCGCCTCAGAGGCGGCCTCGCGCATGAGCTCACCGTCGAGCGACTTGTCAGTCTGTTGGAGTCCAAAGGGGTCACCTTTGGAGTGCTCGATGACCATCTTTTGAGGCGAGGTCTCAAGCAACGCCCCGAAAAAAGCATCGTCTTCAAAGTTGCCCAGGGGATTCCTCCTCAGTTGGGTCAAGACGCATCGATTCGCTACTTCCTAGGATCGGACCTCAAGGGTGTCAATGACGCTTCCGCCGAAGAAGCACGGGGTCTAAAAGACCGGGGCACCATTCCTCAAGTGAAGCAGGGAGACCTCCTTGCCGAGAAGTCTCCCCGCATTCCTGGAACGGAAGGAATGGATGTGTATGGGAGCCCCCTAGAGGTTCCGGGCACCAAGGAGGAGGCGCTGCTGTGCGGCTCTGGAGTCGAGCTCTCCGAAGACGGGCTGCGGGCCACGGCCAAGGTGGACGGACGCGCGATGTTCTCCGCCTATGGCAAGCTGACAGTCCTCGAAGAGCATACCATTCCGAGCGACGTGAGCTTCGAAACCGGTAACATCGATTTCAACGGCATCGTGTTTGTCCATGGCGTGGTCCAGGATGGGTTTCGGGTTCGCTGCGGGAGCCTGGTCTGCAACGAGATCGGACGCGCTCAGGTTGATGTGGCCGGGGATGTGACCGTGTTCGGAGGCATCCTCGGGGCGCAGGTGCGCTCCCAGGGCGATCTGAAGTGCGTGCACATTCATGCCTCGAATGTTGAGGCTCTCGGTGATATTTATGCAGATAAGGGGATTGTGGATTCTAAAGTCAAGTCCTCCGGAAGGTGCGTACTCAAGAGCGGCACCATCGCCGCGTCACTCGTCTATGCCAAGAAGGGGATTGAAGCCGCGCATATAGGGCACGAGCGCTCGCGGCCGTGTACGCTGGCCATCGGGTTTGATCCCTTGATGGAGAGGGAGCTCGATCGGTTGAAGGAAGTCGTAGCCGCCAAGGAAGCTGAGGTGGCCAAGCAAGTGGGTGCCGTTGAGGAAATGAAGGCACAGCTTCTTCGAGCAGAGCAGCGGACGGGGGAAATTGCGCAAATGCAGGATCTCACCTTGCGTGAGCGTCGGACTACGCTGGATATGCTCGAGGATGCAAGGCGACAACAGGATCTGATGATGGTGAAGGAACTCGAGCAGGCCGTTTCTGAGCTCGATCAACAGGCGAAGGAGACCGATCAGGAGCTCGAAGAACTGCTCGACATGCAGGAGCAGCTCAAATCCATGGTTCGTACTCACCAGGAAACGCTGCGTGAAGTCGAAAGAGAGATCGAGCTGGCCAAAGAAGAGTTGGGAGTCATCACCTCATGGGGGCAGAGTAGTGCTTCCAATGCGGCGGTGAGAGTGCGCGGGAGGATTTTTGGTGGAACATCCATCAGGGGCTGTGCCGCGGTCGCGACCTTGAAAGACACGCTTTCGAGTGTTTCCATTCGCGAAGTGACTCTCAATGCCGAATCGGGCGAGACGGCGATGCGGGTGACGCGACTGCGCTGAGCGACGGTCTGAATCAGATCGGCTCGCTCAAGAAGACGTTCTCGGGTGGGATTCCTCGTATCGAACTTGGTGAAAACTTTCGCATGTCCGCTCTGCGGGCTCGAAATGGACTGATATGAGCAACGAAATGGAAGACACGAAAGGGGCAGTGACTCCCGAGAGCCCCAAGAGGAAACGCGGGAGATGGAAGGGACCGACGAGCTATATCTGCTCCACATGTGGGCGCGAGCTGCCATTTTGCTGGACGTGCCCCTGCGGCTTCATGATTTGCTCGGATTGCATGGAGGAAAATTTCTGGGGCATGTCGTGCAACGGGATTGTATGGACATGTCCTGACTGCGGCGACATCCGCGGCTTCGGCAATCAATAGCGTTTGGAGTTGCGGGTATCCTCCGCTTCGAGAAAGGATTTTGAGCATGGAAAGAAATCGTGTGGTCATCATCGGGGCTGTCGCCTTGGGGCCGAAGGTGGCCTGTCGGCTGAAGCGACTTCGGCCTGAGACTGACGTCACCATGATCGACCAGGACGAGCATATTTCCTACGGCGGCTGTGGCATGCCGTACTTCATTTCGGGAGACGTGAGTGAGGCCCGCGAGCTTATGAGCACGAGCTTTCACATGGTCCGATCGCCCCAGTTCTTCGAGGATGCCAAGGGTGTTCACGTCCGGACGCGTACTCGGGCGACGGGTATCGATCGAAAAAACAAGACCCTGCGCGTTCGGGATCTCCAGACGGGGAATGAAGAGGAGATCCCTTACGATCAGCTGGTCATTGCCACCGGCAGCCGGCCCAACCAGCTTCCGATTCCGGGTGCCGACCTTCCCGAAGTCATGAGTCTTTCGAACTTGAGCTCTGCCATCGCGATCAAGGAGCGAATTGCCAAGGGTGAGGTCGATAAGGCCGTCATCATCGGAGCTGGAGCAATTGGCTGCGAAATGGCCGAGGCGTTGAGTGATCTTTGGGGGATCGAAACAACCATAGTGGAGATCGCCGACCAGGTGCTGCCGATCATTCTCGAGAACGACCTTGCAAGAATGGTTCACAAACACATGACCGAAAAGGGGGTCGAAGTCTATCTTGGTGAGACCGTGACGGAAATCGGCCGCCAGGATGGGGATCACGCCCTGAAGGTGGTCACGTCTAAACGGACGCTCGATGCGGACTTGGTATTGACTTCCGTCGGGGTTAGACCGAATTCCGATCTTGCCCGACAAGCAGGTCTCCTGGTCTCTCCCAAGGGTGCCATCGTCGTGAACCACAGGCTGCAGACGTCCGATCCCGATATTTTTGCTGGGGGAGACTGTATCGAGATCCCGCATCTTGTGACGGGGAAGCCCGTCTTCTTTCCTCAGGGATCCTTGGCAAATCGTCAGGGGAGGGTGATTGGGACGAACCTTGCTGGAGGGTTTGCCACATTCCCTGGAGTGGTGGGGAGTTTCTCCATCAAGATCTTTGACCTTGCGGTCGCATCGACGGGACTGACGCTGCAAATGGCCCTGCGTGAAGGCTACGACGCGGTGCACGCCCTTGTGATCCAGGCTGATCGCGCTCACTTTTATCCGACGCAGGATCTCATGTACCTGCTGCTCATCGCTGATCGCAAGACAAGGCGAGTGCTCGGAGCCCAGGGAGTGGGACACAACGGCGATGCCCTCGTCGGCCGCATCAACGCCATCGCCGGAGCTCTTCCGTTCAGGGCGACCCTCGAGGATCTTTCAAACCTGGAAATCGCCTACTCGCCCCCCTATGCATCCGCTTTGGACATCGTGAATGCGGCGGCAAACACCGCGGAGAACATCCTGGACGGCTACAACAAGCCCATGGAGCTGGAAGCGTTCGAGGAGTGCTTTTTGAACAAGCAGGCGGAGGATACCATCTGCCTTGATGTGCGAGGGCCGGCGAATGCCGCACCGTTTGTTGCCCGCTTCGGGGACCGCTGGGTGAATATTCCCCAGGAAACGCTCCGATATCGTATGGACGAGATCCCCAAGGACAAGCGACTCGTGGTGATCTGCAACTCGGGCGTTCGATCCTATGAGGCCCTGCGCCAGTTGGAGACGGAGGGAATCCGCGATGCGGTCAACCTCCAGGGGGGCGTTGCAGCATTGAAGAAATCAGGGGTCCTGGATCTCAGTCATGAACAAGACGAGGCTGCAGAATAGCCCTGTTGCGGAGAAGGCCTCCCAGTGGGACCGCCGTCCTCCCCTTGCGGTGTTCTGGGATCAGTCGCTTGTGTGGGGACTGATCCTGCTCGAAACACTCGACCTTCTGGAAATACCCTACCATCTGCTTACCGGCCGAGACGTTCGCAATGGGCTCCTCGATCGATATCGTGTGCTGGTGGTACCCGGCGGTTGGGCGTCGCACAAGCTCGTGGCTTTAGGGGAGCGTGGAGCGTCTGCGGTCAGGGCCTTCGTGGAACGAGGCGGGAGTTATCTGGGCTTTTGCGGGGGAGCCGGCCTGGCGCTCAACAGCTCGCCTTCTCTTGGCCTGGTGCCGTTGGAACGGATGAGCCTGACTGACCGTCTTCCGAATGCCAGTGGCACTATCCTCGTGCGAGGTATTACGGGACATCCGGCTTGGAGAGGATTGCCGGAAGTCCTGCCTGTCTCGATTTGGTGGCCGTCTCAGTTCGATTGGCACCCCATGCCCGGCGTGCGATGTCTTGCCAGCTACTTGGCCCCAGGAGAGGATTTTTGCGTTGCTGATCTCCCCTTCCAGGATCTCGCTCTCGAGACAGTCCCCTGGAGAGAGTGGGAATCGGTCTACGGGATCAACTTGAACCCCACCAGGCTGCTTGGGCATCCCGGCATCCTGGAGATCAAGGTGGGGCGAGGGCATGTGATGTTGTCCTATCCGCATCTCGAGACTCCAGGAGACGTGTGGGGCAACCGTCTCCTGAGAGGGCTGCTCGTCTACTTGAGTAGTGTTTCGCGCGAGTGGGCGTCTTGGTCGGATTATGGATTCCCAGCGCGCAGGGAGCCTGAAGGCGCGGCTGACTCTGTGAGCTTGTCCCTTCTGCGTTCTATCCGTGAAGGCTTTGAAGAATTGATTGCATTTGGTGAACGGCAGCTCCTTTGGCGGTGGAGGAATTCCTGGCTTCTCCAGTGGCGGCGAGGTCTTCGGGGGCTGGAATACGGGAGTTTGACGATACTGGCCCGGACTGCTGAGAGGCTTGCCGAGCCAAGCAATCGAGTCCGAGAGGACAATGGATGGCCCACCGAGAAAGTGCGGCGGATCCATGAAAATGGGCGCCTGTTTTGTGATCTAGCCAAGCGATTGCTAATTGAGGAAAAACTGGCAGCCCAAAGCGGCAGACTCACCAAGCTCGGGGCCGTGAACGACACCGTCGATGCCATGCGGGCTCGTCTTTTCGGCAGACGCATGAATCACGGTGGACTGTGCGGTGATTTGTTTGACGATCTTGACGATCTGCTGGGGCGACTGCTCAGGGCTTCCCTCCCTCCCCTTTGAGCCAATTTAACTCAGGTCTGTGCCCTACCCTGCCGATACATCCATCGACGATCTAAAATACCAAGTGACAGTCTTGAAAGCAGCCGTCCCCGATGGAACGGCTCGCAGCCCGCGGCGACAAAGTCTTTGATGGCGGTTGTATCCACCTTGAACGGTAGTCAACGGGCATCGATTAACGGTGTGGATGGGGAGGTATAGGATGAGACGTTCTGTTGATCCTTCGAAGTCATCCGTTGGCCGTGGTTATGATCGACGATTGGGATGTGCACGCCATGTATGAGCCTATTCGCCCCAACGAGTCTCCTATCGAGGCGACGCCTCGGGGCCTTTCATCGGGATGCCTCGGCTTCACTCTGGTGGAATTGTTGGTTGTCATCGCGATCGTGGGGGTCTTATGCGCTGTTTCAATGCAGTCCTATGCGAACTTCCTGAGAAAAGCGGAAGCAAGCACGGTTGTGACCGACATCCGGTTCCTGGAGAGGGAAATCTACAAGCACCGAGCTATGACAGGGTTCTACCCGGAAAACCTTGCCGTGATCGGCTTGAGCAACACGCACGACCCTTGGGGAAGGCTCTATGTCTATGTACGGGTGTGCGATGCATGGGGCAAAGGAGGCCTGCGCAAGGACCGGTTCACGAATCCGCTCAACACGGATTTCGACCTCTACAGCTGTGGACCGGACGGAAAGACGGCTATTCAGCTCAACGAGCTTGATGCGCGCGATGACATTGTGCGGGCGAACAACGGCGAATTTGTCGGTCTCGCCACGGACTATTGAGAACAGGGCGTCCTCATGACAATCGATGGCAACTTCCTTCGCAGCAAGCTCGGCCGCCGGATTTTCGGTTTGTTTATTTGCTGTTCCATCATTCCCATTGCGGCCTTGTCGACACTGTCTTTCAACCAGGTCATGAAGCATCTTGAAGACCAGAGCCTGAGACGGCTTCAGCAGTCCACAAAGGCATTCGGGATGTCGACCTTCGAGAGGATGACCCTGCTCGACACCGAATTCATTCAGGCAGGGTACGATTTCCGCAGGAATCTGTCCGTTGACCAGGGACGTCCGGGAATGACAGAGGATGTCGGTCCGAATGCTCGTCGATTCAACGGAATTTGGGTGCGCAATCCCGATGGAACGACGTTGATCCTGGCGGGACGAGCGGGAAGCTCCCTGGCGCTGACGCCCGAGGAGCAGGAGATGATCTCGGCCGACAAGACAGCGGTCTTTACTCGCCCGGGACCGAGTCGCATGCCATGCATCTTGATGGCCAGGGTCTTTGAAGTCAACGAGAGCGGGCGCATCCTTCTTTTGGCAGAGCTCAACACGGGCTACCTCTGGGGAATTGGACCGGACAACACCCTGCCTCCCATGACGGACATGTGCGTGCTCGATCACGAAGGAAGGGCGCTCATCAGCTCGATTGCGGAACACGCGAATCTGGACCGGACACTCTCCGAGAGTATCAAGCCATCGGGATCTCGCGTTTTCGATTGGGAACAAGGAGGAATTCGGTACCTGGGCTCGTATTGGACCGTGTTCATGCGATCGGCTTTCGAGTGTCCCAATTGGACGGTCGTAGATCGGAAGAGCGTCGTGTAGGGAAAGAGTGTAGATCTCGGTGGT
>CALBZH010000886.1 GCA_937889795.1 uncultured Syntrophobacteraceae bacterium
GACCACCGAGATCTACACTCTTTCCCTACACGACGCTCTTCCGATCTGTTTCGGGGGGAGCGGATTTGGAGCAGGATGCGAGGGGCATGGAGGCGAAGACCGCCACGGCGATCACGATGCGAAAGCCTGTTTTGAGAGCCATACGGGTATTTCTCCTGTGGTCGGGTCAGAGTTGGAATCCGAAAGAAACTGCTCGACTTGGGGTCGGGTCTGGTTCTAGATTGATCGGCACACAACCGGTTTTGAATCCAGTCTTTTTTGCCTGACTCCACACGTGGGCTCCACGCCACTTCATCCATCCAAAGGGAGGCACTGCCATGAATGTCGTGCTCATTTCTCCCAACTTTCCCCCAAGCTATTATCTTTTCTGCACGGCACTCAGAGACGCCGGGGCGACGGTGCTCGGCATCGGTGACGCGGGCTTCGATGAGCTACACCCGGCTCTTCGCGCTGCGCTGACCGAGTACTACCGGGTGTCGGTCATGACGGATTACGAGGCGATGCTCCGGGCCTGCGGCTACTTCACCCACCGCCACGGCAAGATCGACCGGATCGAATCGCACACGGAATTCTGGCTTGGGATGGACGCCCGGCTGAGGGAGGACTTCAACGTCTTCGGCCAGAAGCCAGCCGATCTGGCGATCAACCGCCACAAGATGGGGATGAAGCAGCGCTTCCAGGAAGCTGCCGTGCCGTGCGCTCCAGGGATTCTGGCGACGTCGGAGTCCGTTGTCCGGGATTTCGTCGGACAGCACGGCTTTCCCGTGATCTTCAAGCCCGACCAGGGGGTGGGCGCGGCGGGGACCTTCAAAGTCACCGGGGAGGGGGAGCTGAATGAGGCGCTTAGCAGCTTGCCCGAGGGGTACATGGTGGAGACGACCCTGACCGGCGATCTGCTGAGCTTCGATGGTCTGACGAACCGGGATGGGGACATTGTCTTCTGGACCGCCCACCAGTTCTCGGGGGGCATCATGGAAACCGTCAGCGAACGGCGTCCGCTCCATTACTATTCCCTGCGCGACATCCCGGAGCGGCTCGAGGAGCTCGGACGGCGGACCGTGGACGCTTTCGGCGTGCGGGAGCGGTTTTTCCACATCGAATTCTTCCGGGAATCGGAGGACGATTTTTATGCCCTGGAAATCAACGTGCGTCCCCCTGGAGGCTTCACGCTGGACATGATGAACTACGCCTGTGACATCGACCTCTTTCGCTGGTGGGCCGACCTGGTCGTGGGAAGTCGCGCCGATTATTCCTTCGAGCGCAAGTACCACGTGGCCCACGCCTCCCGACGCGACGGCGTTCCCTACCGGCTGGCCCATGAAGCCCTGCTCGCCGAGCTCGGGGACCTGGTTGTCATCCACCGGGAAATCCCCCATGCTCTCAGCGACGCCATGGGAAACTATGCGTATTTCCTCAGATCGCCCGATCTTGCGACCATCCGGCAGGCCATCGCGAGAGTGGAAGAGACGTGACCTTTAAGTGTGGGGCAAGAGAAAGTCATCCCCGCGCATCGAGAGCCCGTTTCGGTAGCGCCGCCTTCCTCGGCGGCGAGGCGGCTGAATGCCCGAGCTACGTGAGCGCCCCGTCCGTCATTTCTCCATATCCCTGGCTGGAATCCACCGTGTCGGTACACCGCCACAAAAAGATGTTCGCAATCAAACTAAACGTCATCCCGGCGGTCTCCCGGCTTGGAGCCTGCCGGGACAAGCTTCAGCCGGGATCCAACCACTTCCAAGATCGCTGTGCAATACGCCCGCCGCACCTGGTGGCGTTGTCTTTAAGGCAAGGCATGATCCTCCCTGCATAAAACACTTTACACCAGCCTGACGTTGGTCTTTCTTAAGCTGACAGGGTCACTCTGCTTACAAGGTTCTCACTACTGATACCTGCCCCATCACTCGGCATCAGGAGCTGCCATGGGCGACCGACTGTACCTTGAGCGACTCGTTTGGTTTGACACCCAGATCAGGAGGGGGCGCTCCCCCAACGCCACAACACTCGCTCGGGCCTTCGAGTGCAGCGTGAAGACGGCCCAGCGATCCATCGAGACGTTCCGAGACCGCTACGGCGCGCCACTCGAGTATTTCCCCGACCGGCGCGGTTACGATTATATTGACGCGGCCTATCGGCTCCCGCTTACCCGGCTGAGCGACTCCGAGATCCTCGCT
>CALBZH010000887.1 GCA_937889795.1 uncultured Syntrophobacteraceae bacterium
TCGAAGGGGGGCTCGGCCGGCCACCTGGCCCTGGCGATCCGCGACCAGGTCCCCGGAGACGACCTCGTCTACTCGGCCAACTTCTATGCGGATCGGAGCGTGGAGCACCTGCGTGGGTTCTACACCCGTGACCTGATCTGCATGGCTCCCAAGTCGGAGTATCTTTTCAAGACCACGTCCTCGCTGGGCCCCGATGCCTCCTTCGGGCTGGACATGGGGGAGATCTACAAGCGCCGCCTCGCCATCATGGCGGACCTTCCCGGCCCCAAGATGCGCATCGGGCAGTTTGGCTCCGAGCCCGTGGACCTGAAGCCGGGGGACCGTTTCACGCTCACGACCGACGACATCGTTGGCGACAACGAGCGGGTTTCGGTCACCTTTACCCCCTTGCCCCGGGTGGTGAAGCCCGGGAATACCCTCTTTTTGAATGACGGTGTGATCCAGATTGACGTGGAGGCGATTCAAGGCGGCGACGTCCACTGCCGGGTCGTCGTCGGCGGAGAGCTCCGCTCCCGCAAAGGGCTCAACCTCCCGGACATCGATCTTGGCATCAGCGCGTTCACCGAGCACGACCACACCTGCATGAAGTTCGCCCTCGAGAACGGGGTGGATGCGGTGAGTCAGTCGTTTGTCGAGCGTGCGGCAGACATCCAGGCTGTCCGCGAGGCTGCGGCGGCACTGGGGTACCAGCCCTTCGTCATTGCCAAGATCGAGCGATCCAGCGCGCTCAATCACCTGGACGAGATTATCGCGGCGGCCGACGCCGTCATGATCGCCCGAGGGGACCTGGGCGTGGAGCTCCCCATCGAGCAGATCCCCGTCGTGCAGAAGCAGATCATGCGCAAGGCGAACATGTGGGCCAAGCCGGTGATCACGGCAACCCAAATGCTCGAATCCATGACCACCAACCGGCGTCCGACCCGGGCCGAAGCCAACGATGTCGCCAACGCCATCCTGGATGGGACCGATGCGGTCATGCTTTCCGGAGAATCGGCCATGGGGGATTACCCCGTCGATTCGGCAGCGATGCTGGCCAAGATCGCCGCCGCCATCGAGCCTTTTCGCGCGGTGAAGAGCGCCAGTGAGCTTTTCAAGGGCGTCGATCTCAAAGGCAAGGTCCCTCCGGCCAAGCTCATCGACCTCGGTGTGGAAACCATCCTCGAGTACGCCGATCCGGCCGCCGTGTTCGTGCCCACGCGCAGCGGGGAAACGGCGAGAAGCATCGCCCGATTCCGTCTCCCCATCTGGATCGTCGCGGTCAGCTCCAAGGAGGCCACCTGCCAGCAGTTACAGTTTTCCTCCGGAGTCTACCCGGTTTGCGAGGTCGAGCACCCCGAGAGCTGGAACCGCTACGTCGCGGACTGGCTCAAGGCAAGGGGCATCGAGGGAAAGCTCGCGGTGGTGACCGAAGGCCCGTCCAGCAACCATCCGGACGCCAACAACCGGTTGGAGATTGTGGACCTGAAACGTGGAGTCGATGCTTCAAGCGGTGATGGAGAGCGATCTATTTTCAAGCGTTTGTAATAGCGAGCGAAGCTTTTAGGGGAGACATGAACGAGATGGAGAACGTTGCAGCGGCCATTCAGCGGGCTCAGGCCGAGCTGGAGCAGGCCCTTCTGGAGTTGGAAAAGGCCCCTGTACTCGATCCGGGCTCCATTGCCTTCACGGCGCATACGCTCAACAACTATCTGGCGGTAACAGGCGGCACCGTCCAATTGCTCCTCCTGTCCCTGACGGATCACCCGGATCCCCAGGTTCGGGTCTGGCTGCAGGGCTTGGGGCATGTGACTGATTTGATGCGTCACGCGGTCAGTCAGCTGCGGACACGGTCAGCGACCGAGGAGAGCAAGTTCCATTGTCAGAAGTGGGATCTATCCCAGTTGGTGCGGCGAACGTGCGATTATTACCAACGGATCGCGAATGGAAAGAAGATCACCATTGTCTATGAGGCGCCCGCTGACATTGCCGCCGTGTGGACCGATCCGGTGGCAGTCGCTGCCGTGATGGACAACCTTCTTTCGAACGCCGTCAAGTACTCCGCCCCCGGGAAAAGGATTTGGGCTCGGCTGCGGAGCGAAGGCACAGGTGTCGTGTGCAGCGTCTGCGACGAAGGACCGGGATTGAGCCGGGAGGACCAGGCCAAATTGTTTCAGCCGGGTGTCCGGTTGAGCCCCGTGGCGACCGGCGGTGAGCCTTCGAGCGGTTACGGGCTGGTGGTGGCCAAAGACCTGGTCGACAAATTGGGCGGGGAATTGTGGTGTGAAAGCACTTTGGGCATCGGATCGTGTTTTGCGTTTCGCCTCCCCCTGTATCGCGGACAGCTGTAAGGGGGGGCTTCGGGGCCATTGCGACCAGCCTTTGGCCGGGAAGGAGCAGAGGTGATACTGGCCGGCGATATTGGGGGTACGAACACCCGGTTGGCACTCGTTGAGGCGACGGGGAGCGAGCTGAGGATCGAGGCCGAGAAGACCTATCCCAGCCGCGAGCGGACGAGCCTTGAAGCGACCGTCGCCGACTTTCTGTCCGCGCACCCGTGCACCCTCACGAGCGCCACCATCGGGATCGCCGGTCCCGTTCGAAACGGACGCTGCGAGGCGACGAACCTCCCGTGGGTGGTGGATTCCAAGACCGTGGCCAAGCGGCTCCGCCTGAAGCGGGTCGGCCTCATCAACGACCTCGAAGCCAATGCTTACGGAATCGCCGTCCTGCATGGCAAGGATTTCGTGGTCCTGAACAAGGGGGCTCGGAATGCCGCAGGCAACATGGCGATCATTTCCGCGGGCACGGGGCTCGGTGAGGCGGGCATGTACTGGGACGGAGCCACCCACCGGCCGTTCGCCACGGAAGGGGGACATGTGGACTTT
>CALBZH010000888.1 GCA_937889795.1 uncultured Syntrophobacteraceae bacterium
ACCACCGAGATCTACACTCTTTCCCTACACGACGCTCTTCCGATCTTGCAGGGCGCTCCAAGGCCCCACACTGGAGGCTCCCACGGAAAGCCCGGTTGCGGCCATCGCCGCGAGGAGGAGCAAAGCCACGCCAATCAGCAGGTTCTTATGTCTGCTTTGGGTGACATAGCCCTGGCAAAGGGTCTCCGAGCTCATCTTCATTTCCCGGACGACCCTCCGACCGGGTCCGACACCCAGACCCCCTTGTACGGAAGCTTCTGAAACGTTTCGAGGTATTCCCGGTGCAACGCCTCGGCCCGCACGTCTCCGAGCAGACGCGGCTGCATCCACTCAACCAGGTACGCGAGCCCGACGACGGCTCGCGGCCCCACCCAGATGGCGCTGTCCAGGACGTGGACCCTCCCGGAGGCAACGGCCTGGATGAGATTCCAGGCCGGCCGCTGCAGGATGGCATCCCGGCGCCAGTTGAGAGCCGCCCCCGAGTCCATGGAGCCGTAACCGCTGCTGAAGCTGCCGGCCTTGACGATCACTTCCGGGTTTCGGGTGACGACCCATTCGGAGGTGACGCGCGGAAAGGGGATGGCCATCTCTTCGGAAATGTTCCGCCCGCCCGCCATCACGCACATCTCGTGACCCCCCGATGTCGGGCCGGCCGCCTGGTAGTCGCCGTAGCTCTCCACGTAGACGGAAGGCCGACGCGCGACACCTTCAACCTTTTCCTGGATGGCCTTCATCCAACGGGCATGCCAGGCGCAGAACCGCTCCGCCTCCTCAGTCCGGTCGAGAGCCCGGCCCAGCTCCCGCATTTCCTGCTCAAGAAGCTCGATCCGGTAAAGCTCGAGGCGCAGCACCCGAATCCCCTGGGAGGCCATCCGCACCTCCCATTCGGGCGAGGGGGTCTTGGCGTACGCCAGCACGATGTCGGGCTCCAGCTCCGAGATGACCTCGGAATTGGGCTCCCGCCAGCTGCCCACCTTGCGCCGGTTCACCAGGTCCCCCCAGAACTCGGGGTCGGTGTCGATCTGCGAGAAGACGCCCACGATGCGGTCCTGCGCGTTCAGGATGCGCACGGCCTCCACCGCATCGGAATTCAGGGCCACGATCTTCCGAACCGGCGAAGGGATCGCGACCTTGCGCCCCAGGGCGTCGGTCACTTCGATCTGTGCCGCGTCGGCGGCGACGCCCATGAGACAGAGGACGAGAAGAAACGGGGTCACCCTCGCCGTGGCGCATAAAACCTTTCGTCCAAACATCGATATCGATCTCCTCGGCTGCCCCGCCTCCCACGGCGGCGGGGATAAGCCGGTCATATTGATGAGCTTCCGGACTTAACGCCGCCGTGGAAGGCGGCGCTACCGACTGGTGGATTCCGGCCAGGAACAGGCCGGAATGACGATGGAGTCCCTGGCCTCTCTTGAGTACGGCGCAGTGCTCAGTATTTGAAGGTGACTCCTCCGAACACCGAGCACCCGTCGGACTTGTAGTATTCGTAGTATTCCTGGTTGAGGATATTCTCCACGGACACGAAGAGATCCATATACTTGATCGGGCTCACGGTGAGCTTCGCGTCCAGGAAGAAAGCCGGCTCGTAGGAGGCATAAACACCCCGGGCGATGTCGCTGTTGTCCGAGGAGCCATAGATTTTGCTGAAATAGCGCCCGATCACGCTCAGCTTGGCCCACTTGTAAGTGGTATCCACGCCGAGGTTGAACATGTGCTCGGGAATGCCCGTGAGCTTCTTGCCTTCGCTTTCGGGATCCGTCTCGTTTTCCAGAACCCGTGCGTGGGTGTACGTGTAATTTCCCCACAGGGAAAGCCACTCCGTGATCCGTTGCTCCGCTTCGAATTCCAGGCCGTACGTGCGAACCTTGCCGGCGTTGGTCTTCACACGGTGGGTGTTGCCGTCGATGATCTCTGTGCGGTAGGAGATCATGTCTTCGATGTCGTTCCAGAAGCCGACCACGCCCAACCGAGTATGCCGGTTGAACAGAAACTGCTCGACTCCCAGCTCGTACCCCCAGGACGTCTCCGGTTTGAGATCGGGATTGCTGTCGTAGTAGGTCGAGCCGCTCTGCCATGACCGATACAGATCGTAAAGCGAGGGCGGCCGAAAGGCATGGCCCACGGAGCCCCTCACCGTCGTGTCCTCCAGCGCCTTCCAGACGGCCGCGAACTTGGGACTCAGCTCCGAATCCGTTTGGCTGTCGTAGTCCGTCAGCCTGCCGGGAACCCCGGAAGCTCCGCTGCTCAAGCTCCAGAAGTCATACCGAAGTCCCAGGTAGAGGGTCAGGGGATCGATCACACGCCATTCATCCTGGAGGAAGAATCCCCAGTTGGATTCCTGGCCGCCCGAATAGAAGGTGCTGTCTCCCCTGTCCGAGTAGCTTCGGTAGAAGGGGACCTTGTAGTCATCGGTATCCGAGGAATCCCGCCGATACGAAACGCCCATGGTCAGGAGATGAGGCTTGGCTATCCGGATGTCCCCACTGATTTCTCCATACCAGGTGTCGTTCTTCGTGATCTTGAGCGTGCCGGGGGAGTTGTCGTAGTTGGCGAGACCGGTTCCGCTTTCCGTCGTGTAGCGATCGTCGACCGTCACATAGCCGCCCATGGCGTGGAGCGTCACGGGTCCGAAGGTTTCTTTGAACGTGAGACCGTAGATGTCGGTGTCATTGCTCCCAATCCCCGTTTGATCGATAAAGTCATTGGGCACGAACTTCGCCCTCCGGCCCGGCCCCGCCTGGGCGTAGGTGGTCGTGGACCCGAATGTGCCCATATAAGTGTGAGGCTCGTCGTAATCGTATTCATCGTGGCCGGAGAGCATCGAAAAGGTCACGCTTCCAGTCTCGGAGAGCTTGTAGCCGGTTTTGAAGTTAAACCCCCGATGGAAGGCCCCGTTATCCCCTTTGTCACCGATGACCCACTTGGTGGGATTGCCGTATTGGTCGTCCATGGAATAGCCGCCGGGGGTGGTCCCGCTCTTCCCTTTGGAGATCGTCTTGAGCGCCGGCGTGGTGACCCAGCCGTCGGTACTCTCCTCTTCATAGCCGCCCTGAATGAAGAAGCGCTTCCACAGCAGGTCGCCACCGCTCAATCGAAAGCGATAGGTGTTGTTGGAGCCGTAACCACCACTCGCCGATCCCTCCAGCTTTTCCGGCGTTTTCGTGATGATGTTGATGACGCCCCCCATGGCATTTCCACCGTACAAGGCCGACGCCGGGCCGCGCACGACCTCGATGCGATCGATGTTCGTGATCGGAAGCGATCCCCACTCGAGCCCCCCCGTGTAGGCATCGTTCACGGGAATGCCGTCCATCAGCACCAGGGTGTACTGGTCGCCCTTAAAACCCCTGATGTTGACACCCGATGTCGAGTCCATCATTCCTTTGGTTCGCTTGTCGTAAAGGCCCGGAGTGATCCGAAGCGCTTCGTCCAGCGTCTTGACGTTCTGTTTCTCGAGATCCTCCTGCGTGATGACGGACACGCTGGCCGGAACATCC
>CALBZH010000889.1 GCA_937889795.1 uncultured Syntrophobacteraceae bacterium
ACGATCAAACGCATTCCGCCCTCCCTGGTTGAAAGGCGATGCCAGGGCGTTGTCAACAATCTGCTGTCGCGCATGCGTGAAGGGGCGCTGCATGTGCAGCTGCCGGATGGCAGCAGCGAGGTCTTCGGCGATCAACGTCCGCTGCCGAATGCCACCCTCAACGTGCGCGACTATGGTTTCTTCCGGCGTCTGGCCTTCGGGGGCGAGGTGGGGCTGGGGGAGTCCTACATGGCGGGCGAGTGGGAAAGTCCTTCTGTTGCCGACGTGCTTAACGTGCTCATGACCAACCAGGAATCGATCCGCGACGGAAGTATGCTCTTGGCCTTCGCCGGCCAACTGTTGGACAACCTCCGTCATTTCGCGCGCGAAAACTCTCCTTTCGGGAGTCAGCGGAACATCCGGGAGCATTACGATCTCAGCAACGACTTCTTCCGGCTCTTTCTCGACGATTCCATGACCTATTCCTGCGGGATCTTCCGGTCAGAGACTGAAAATCTCGAACAGGCCCAGCGGAACAAACTGCGGGCGATGATCACGAAGGCCCGCATCGGGGCCGAGGATCACGTGCTCGAGATTGGCTGCGGGTGGGGCGGTTTCGCCCTCGAAGCCGTGCGGGAAACGGGCTGCCGTGTGACGGGGATCACCCTCTCGAAGGAGCAGCACGCTTTCGCTTGCCGGCGGGTTGCGGAGGCGGGGCTTCAGGATCGCATCACCCTTCTGCTGCGGGATTACCGGCACGTGGAGGGCCAGTTCGACCGAATCGTCTCCATTGAAATGCTGGAAGCGGTCGGACACAAGTACTTCGGCGATTTTTTCCGGTGTTGTGATCGCCTGCTGAAGCCTCACGGGCTCGCCGTCCTGCAGACCATTACCATTCCCGATCATCGGTACGACCAGTACCGAAAAGGCTGCGACTGGATTCAAAAGCACATCTTCCCGGGGGGCCATCTTCCGTCCCTGGGGGCGCTTTGCGAGGCCATGGCCGGGAATTCGCGGTTTGTCGTGGAGCACCTGGAAAACATCGGCGTCCACTACGCCCGAACCCTGCGGGAATGGCGGCTGCGCTTTGAAAAGAACATCGACAAGGTGGCCGAGCTGGGCTTCGATCGCACGTTTCAGCGCAAATGGCTCTACTACCTGTCCTTCTGCGAGGCGGCTTTTGGGACGCGAAGCCTGGGGAATTTGCAGCTCGTCCTGACCCGGCCCAATAACCGGAGCCTGGACGGTGCCGTGGGGCGATGAGAGTCGAGTCGTCTCCCCTTGCTGCGCGGCATGGCTGACGCCGGTCAAAGAACCCTGAGGGCTGGCGCCGACCTTATCCGACGACCGCCGTCGATTCCTTCGAGTGCTGCGTCATCGTTGCTCCGTGGG
Organism: uncultured Syntrophobacteraceae bacterium; assembly: GCA_937889795.1. GTDB lineage: Bacteria > Desulfobacterota > Syntrophobacteria > Syntrophobacterales > Syntrophobacteraceae > CALBZH01. The sequence goes on from CALBZH010000889.1 coordinate 1,372, forward strand.
GGACACCCCCCTTTGGTTCCCCCCTGGAGGGGGGTTGGGGGGGTGTTGCTTACCCGCTGGAACAAAGTGGACAAAGCACTAGCCAGGCATTGCCGTCGCCTATGCCGGGTCCGTGCGCTTTTTCAATCGGTAGTGGGAGACGAGCCACTCGTTGCCGTTCTGGTAGCCGAAGAGCTCCGAGCATGCCAACAGGAAGAGTCGCCATCGGTTGAGCCAGACCGTCGCTTCTGACGGCCCGTAGACGTCAGCCAGGATGGGGAGTGCTGCGGACCGGTTGCTGTCCAGCTTTTCGAGCCACGCTTCGAGGGTGCGCTGGTAGTGGCGCCCGTTCACCCTCCAGTGATCCTCCACGATCAAATCCTGCTGGAAGCGCTGAATCAAGCCGTCGGATGGCATCATGCCGCCTGCGAAGAAATAATGCCCCATCCAGTCTTCATCGCTTTCGCTGCGGAAAAGGTAGGCCACCTCGCGGTTCGAAAAGTGATGCACGAACAGACGCCCTTCCGGTTTGAGCCACCGGGAAATGCGCGCAAGAAGCCCTTCCCAGTTGCGCATGTGCTCGAACATCTCCACCGAGACGACTCGGTCGAAACGTCGATCCGTATCGAAACCGTTCATATCGGCCGTCATCACCTCGAGGTTTGAAATCCCCAGCTCGGCAGAGCGGCCCTGGATGTGCTCCCGTTGTCCGCTGGAATTCGAGACGGCGAGGATGCGGCTTCTGGGATAGTGTTGGGCCATCCACAGGGAAAGCGATCCCCAGCCGCAGCCGAGCTCGAGGATTTCCATGCCGTTTTCGATCCCCGCCCGCTTGCAGGTGAGCGCCAGCATGGCCTCCTCGGCTTGTGCCAAGGTTGCTGTCCCAGGCATCCACAAGCCGCTGCTGTACTTCATGTGAGGGCCGAGAAAGAGTCGGAAGAAGGCGGGTGGCACCTCGTAATGCTGCTCGTTGGCGCGCTGAGGGGCGATTGCAATCGGGCTTTCGCGCAGCTCCCGGATCAATCGCTGAAGGGCGCTGCTTTCGGCTTCCCCATCGCTTTTTCTCACGTCGGACAGGGTCTTCCGGTGCAGCCGGCGGATGCCCCACCGGATCGCTGGGTCGGGCAGGAGTCCTCGTTCTGCAATGGCGGCTGTGAGGTTCATCGCCCTCTCCTTCCTGGAAGCCACGGGAAAAACGCACTGGTCGATTCCATGTAGTCCCGGTACTCGGGCCCGCGCCCCAGCATGGCTTTCTCCAGCATTGTCACGCCGGATACCCTGAGCAGAAGGAAGGTGATCAGGATGGGGCTCACGATCGTCCAGACGCTGCCGGGAGTCGACAGGGCAATGCAGTACATGCCCCACCACATGAGCGACTCACCGAAATAGTTGGGGTGCCTTGTGAGCGCCCACAGGCCTGAGCGCATGATCTTGCCGTGGTTTGCCGGATTGGCTTTGAATCGAGCCATCTGCGCGTCGGCCACCGATTCGAAGGCGAAGCCGACGAGCCACAGAAGGAACCCGATGCGGTCGAACAGGGTCATGTGGTGAGGGCCCGGCGACACCTGCCCGACCTGCACGGGGAGGGAAATCAGCCACAGGATCACGCCCTGGAGCAGGAAAACGGTAAACAGGCTCACCCACCAGAAGCGGTGGCCGTGCTCCTGTCGCATGGCAGCATAGCGATGGTCTTCTGGTTTTCCGCGCTTGCGCTTGAAAAGATAGAAGGCAAGACGAAGACCCCAGAGGGTTGTGAGGGACACGATGAGAAACTGACGCGGCGCGAATCCTTCCGCGAGAAAGGCGGTGCGCCAGGCTAGAAGCACAAACCCCATTCCCCAGAAAACGTCGACAATGCTCACGTCGCGCACTCGCACGCTGACCACCCAGAGGCCCAGCATGAGGAGCATAATCCAGACGAAGTTTCCCAGCAGAATTTCACTCATTGGTCTGATCTCCCATCAAACAGGTGGTCCTTACAACCGCCATGGCTCTCCTCAGTTTCGCTCGACCGGAACGAGGATTTCGTTCCGGCGCAGGAACCAGGGGGTGAAGGGGGGATTGTAACGCGCGAAGACCGGTTCCCCCGAGGCCTTCAGGCCGAGCTCCTTCAGGCGCTCTTTCAGGATGGCGAGGTGCTTGTCATAACGCTTCTTGCTCCACGTACCGGAATAAGTCAGGGCGGCCATGGTTCTGCCGGGGATCTCTCGCAGGATGACCGAGGGGTCCAGGGGCGTCGGAAGGTCGCTCAGTCTGGAGTCTGCCGGCATGACAAAGGCAACACGCCAATCGTTGCCGACCCGCTCCTGGTTCACGGGGGCGGTCATGGGGATCTTCTCGGAGCCGGCTTCCTGCTTGACGGGAGCGGTCATCGGGATCGACTGGGCTTTGCGGTTCTTGCCCGAAATGTACCCATAAAGCCGCTGAAACGCTTCGTTGCCCACCGAGGAAAAATCGCCGTGAACGAGGGTTTCCGCCACGACCTGGGGGGCGTATTCCCTGAGCTCAAAGGCGTCCCTTTTCTGAAGAACCGTGTACTTAGCCTCTTCTACGGCAATGGCTTCTCCATGCCAGTAAGCAGAGATCATTAGAAAAAGGATCAAGAAGGCAAACGCGACCCGCATGGCCCACTCCTTCAACTACAGTCGATAGACTCCAGGGTCGTTGGGTGAACAGGCGCTCGCTCGACGCCCTCCGAGAGCCGAAAGCAGTGATCATCGACCAACTCGCCCAGCGTCCGAACCGCTCCCATAAGCACGCGGAACTGATCCGAGCGATGCTGTTCTTTCATGGCCTCGCCGTTCATCCACCGCTCGAACAGGATGAAGCTGTTCGAATCCTTTATGGCTTGATACCAGTCATGGCTCAGGCAGTCCGTTTCATTCGGCATGCCGCTCCCGATGAGGCGGATCGTCTGCGGGAATTCCTCCCGTTTGTCCGAATGGGTCTTTACTTTCAAGACGAACACCATCATCGCACCGTTGCCTCTCTACGCCATGCCGCTCTCAATAGCGGGGCAAGACAATTAGCTCCCCCATCTGTTGCGAAATTCAGGACTCGTGCCAGGAGGATGCCCTGCAGGGATGGGCCGGTAACTCATCGGGATCATGGAGCTCGAATGAAGGGGGAGGCTTGAGTTTGCGTTCGGGGTTCTCGTTTTTCCGTCACATTTAACGGGTCCTTCACTTTTGGCGGAATCCGGAATGTGATGAGACGTGCTGAATGGAGCCATGAGCGCTTGACAGCATGATTCCTGGGCTGCCACCGTCGTATTCCACGGATCTGCGAAATATGACGGAACTGGTATGATGGGCTCGAGAGGGGTGGATGCGGTTCCCGGACTCCATGGAACAAACCATGCAAGCTGTTTGCGCGTCTGAGAAAGGCTGTCGGAGAAGGTGGCATGCAATTGGGCGATCAGATCAATGATTTGCACCTGTTCATTGAGGAGCTCGAACACAGAATCACACGACTGAGGAACGAATGCCTCACCGACTGGAAGGCAGACCAGATCGAAATGGAAACCAAATTCGGTCACCTGAAGGGTGCATTTGACGATCTTGAAGCGAACTTCTCCCCTGGTGACATCGGGGGCTAGCCCGATAGCGACGCGACTCTACAAGCAGGGAAGGATAGAGGCATTCC
>CALBZH010000890.1 GCA_937889795.1 uncultured Syntrophobacteraceae bacterium
AGATATCCACTCGTGACTGGAGTTCAGACGTGTGCTCTTCCGATCTTCTGTTTCAGCGGTTTTTCCCACGGATGTCAGCAGGATGAGACGAACGTCCGCAATCTCGGGATTCGCTTTGATCGCCTTGGCCAGCGCGAGACCATCCATGCCGGGCATCATCATGTCCAGGATAGCGATATCGTATGGCTCTCCCCGAGCGCGTGCAGTCTTCAGCATTTGGAGAGCTTGGAGAGCGTCCCGGGCGCTTCCGTTACACATGCCCCAGGAGAGGACTTGTTGATGGAGGATGCTCCGATTGGTCTCGTTGTCATCCACGATGAGAACATGAACGCCTTCCAGCGTCCCATGGATTTTCGGCTGCTCTGCCCGTCCAACCCGCTGTTTGAGGAAACGGGCGGCGAAATGGAAGGACGCTCCCTCCCCAAGGGTGCTCGATACACTGATTCTGCCGCCCATCATGTCGATGAGTCTACGGGAAATGGCCAGGCCCAGCCCTGTTCCGCCGTACTTGCGGGTCGTCGACTGATCGGCCTGAGAGAAGTCATCAAAAATGCTCTCCCGCGCTTCTTCGGCAATCCCCACGCCGGTATCCCGGACTTCAAAGCTGAGCATGACCTCGTCTTCATCCTCTTCCTGCTTGTTCACGGCGACCAGGATCTCCCCACGGTCCGTGAACTTGACGGCGTTGCCCAGGAGGTTCAAAAGCACCTGCTGCAGTCTTCCGGGATCGCCGCGCAACAATCGGGGGACGTCATCGTCGATTCTGCAGATCAGCTCGACACCTTTCCTCTGCGCATTGCCCGCCAATAGCTCGGCTGCTTCTTCGACGTAGCTGTGCAGGTCGAAGTCGATCATCTCGAGCTCGAGCTTGCCGGCTTCGATCTTCGAAAAATCCAGAATGTCGTTGATCACCCGCAGCAGGGTACGCCCGGATCGCATGATGGTGTCGGCAATGTTTCGCTGCTTGTCATCAAGTGGAGTTCCCAGCAAGAGCTCGGTCATGCCAAGCACGCCATTCATCGGCGTTCGGATCTCGTGACTCATGTTGGCAAGGAATTGAGACTTCGCCCGACTGGCCTCAGCCGCCTGGATCGCCAGCCTCGTCCGCTGCTCGACCTTGTCTTCAAGCTCCCGCTGGTACGATTCCACCTGCTCACGGTAGTCCCTCAGCCGAAGGATCATGGCATTGAACGCGCGGGCGAGATCTCCCACCTCGTCGACCGAGACGACGGGGATCTGATGGTGCACGTGACCTTCCGATACTTGGCGGGTGACCTGCGCAAGCTCTCGAATGGGAGAAGCGATTTTGCGGGTCAGCATGAAGGTCACCCCCACCCCGAACAGCGCGATCACGAACGTGTACAGAAGGGTGGAGTACAGGAACTTCTGGACCTGCTGATCGAGCTGGGCAGAGGTCAGCCCCAACTGGACGTAACCGATGATGGTGCTTGTTCTCGCTGGCTTTTCGGAAAAGAGCTCAGAGGAGCCTGAATCCAGCGGCTGACTGTTGATGGGTGTGATGAGACTGAGGTACCGTTTCCCGTCGGACGGATTGACAAACTCACGAACGACAGGGCCATCCTGCAGCGTGGAAAAGTCCTGAAGCGAGGGCATGGTCAGCGGAGCACGGAGGGCACGCTGGGCCAAAATGCTCCGCTCGCTATTGGCGAGAGCAATGAAGACAATGTCCTCAATTCCCGAGATGCTGTCAATGATCTGAGCCAGGGCTTCCTGGTTCTCCGTGTAGATCGCGTATTCGCTGTTCTGGGCCACGACCGTCGCAACAGAGCTCGCGTTCTGGACCTGCCGCTGACGCGTGTACTCCATCTCTTTGCGAATCACAACGGCTCCGATCCCGATTGCCGTTGTGAGAATCAGCGAGATGGTCAGGACATTGAATTTACTGACCAGCCCCAGCCTTCCTATTCGAAATGCGAACTTCTTCATCTGTGCCCACTACTCGTGGATCAAGCTGGATCCCCCGAGGACGCCTTCCTGCAATTTGACATTCAGACGAGCCGCGGTCTTCTTGTTGACCGATAACCTGACAGTGCGCGGCCATCTCGGACGCGGCAGGTTGAATTTGTTTCCCTTCAGAATCTCTTCTGCGATCTCCCCACACTGCTTTCCCAAGTCTCTGTAATCCCACTCCAGCGCGTAAAGTGCTCCGGCCTTAACCCATGCATCCGACAGGCCAATCACCGGGATTGAGCTCCGGAACGAAAACAGAAGGATGTGCTTGGCCGTTTGAGGCGTGTAAACCATGTCGTCCGGGATGCCCCATATGACATCGACTTGCTTGGCGATAGCCTCCAGAGCCCGTGGAATCTCGGAAGGCGACGTCACTGGTTGGGCATGAAGCGTCAGGCCCATGTCCCGCGCAACGCGGATGGCTTCTTCGATTCTGCGGCTGTTTCGTTCTTTGTTGTAAAGAGCTCCAACGTTGCGAGACTTGGGAAGGATCTTCAGGAGCCATTGGAACTGCATTTCCAACGGAAAATCCAGAATGACCCCCGTGATGTTCTTTCGAGCTTCGATTTCTTCGGTGGTCAAAATGAGGCCTGCGACGACCGGCACATCGCTCAGGATCTGGGATGCCTGATGGGTGGCAATCGCTCCGAGGGCCAAGACAAGCCCCGGCCGAGCTTCTTTCACCTGTTGCACCGCGGCCTCAGCTCGGTCTCTTTCCCCTTCAAGCTGAACGACCTGAAAATTCGCACGGATTCCGCAGCCAGACACGTAGGCTTTAAATCCCTCGATCGTCTGCTCATACGGCGCGGCGCGATGACTGCATAGAATCGCTACCTCGGTATCCGCCGCATGCAAAGGGATACAAAGCGCCCCGCCCATCAGAATGGCGAACAGTCCGACCAGGAGAACGAATTTCGGTGGATGCCAGGAATGCGCCATGATCAGAAGGAATAGGTCGCTTTTAGGCGAAAGGAGATCCCATCCTGCGGGATCAAGTCTTGTCTGTTCGACTCCGAGCCGGGGTCCCCATAATCCTGGTTGAGCAGATTGTAGACGCTGGCCGACAGGTCGAGACCTTTGAAGACATTGGGGGCTGACAACGTCAGATTCATGACGTAGGAGTCGTCCGATTTCTTGTCATGAACGGTTTTGCGCGGACTCATGTAACGAAGCTCGGAGCCCGCGAACAGCCGCTCCGGAATGACAGGGAGCATGAGGTTGAGCTTGGCCATGTGCTCGGGGGAGTTGGTGAGCCAATCGCCCGCCGAGTCCTCCGCACGCTGCCACGAATAGCTCACCCGTCCCTGGATGCCGTTGGCCCATTTGCCATCCAGTCCAATTTCCACGCCTTTTCCCGTGGCCTCGTCCAGATTCTCGAAAACCAGAAGACCGTCAGAAGGATCAACCCGCTGGTTGATCAGATCCCGCATGGACCAGTAATAGCCTGAAGCGTGCAAGGTCAGGTGCTTGCCGAACCCCTGCTCCCAGACGAGCTCGTAGGTGTCGATGGTTTCGGGCTTCAGGGCTTCGTTTGCCTTGGCGGTGATCCCTCCATCCTGATAGTAGAGCTCGTAAGCGTTGGGCACTCGAAAAGCACTTCCATAAAGGAGCTTGATAACCGTCTTGTCGAACGGCTGGTAGATCAGCCCAAGCCTTGGGTTCAGAAAATCGCCGAAGGATTCGTAGTAGTCGAAGCGGAGCCCTGCGCTGAGGCGCAGCCCAGGCAGGATCTCATAGTCGTCTTGCGCGTAGATCCCCCAATTGGCAGAATTCACACGCTGGCTCAAATATTGGAAGAATGGCTCCACATCGAACGAAAACTGGTCCTGACGGAAATTGCGCCGGTATTCTGCCCCCACCAAAACGTTGTGACTGTCAAACAACCGCTTGGAGAGCTGGACGTCTCCTCCGAGGGACTCCCCGCGGGCCTCGTCCCGAAACAGAACCCGATGACGGGCCTGGTCCGGAGCGTCTCGATCGTAGGGCGAATCCTGCTTGAAGTCGTAATGGTCATAGTACAGCCGTGCCATCATGCTCAGGTCGTTCCTGAAGGCATGCTGAAATTTGAAATCAAGAAAGCCGTGCTCGTCGACCGTTCTGGCGGCGGGGTCGTCGAAAAGGGTGTCAAAAGCGGCGGTGGGAATGCGTTTGTCCCGCGTGTTGTAAGCGCCCTCCAGGCTGAAATCCTTGAAGGACATTCTCGCGAAATAATTCTGAAATGCATCGGTGTCACAGTGACGCGCCACCCCATTGCCGGTGTCAGGACGGTCGAATTCCTTGAAAAAGAGACTCTGGCCGGCGCTGTGCATGATGGATGCGGAGGCCACCCCTTCGAAGCCATTCTCAAAGCGGTTCCCGTACGTTGCTCTGCCCTTGTAGGTATTGAAGCTCCCCGCATCTCCAGACAGCTCCGCGCCCTTGATGTCGTCGCCCCGGCGCGTGATCACATTCACGACCCCGAAAAAGGCGTTTGCGCCGTACACGGAAGAGCTCGGCCCGCGTACGATCTCAACCCGCTCGATCAAGTCGATGTCCAACGGAAATTCCGTTCCGATCGGGGCGGTGTCATAAACCTGGTCGTTGACGCGGTGACCGTCGATGAGCAGCAACACCCGCGAATTGTAGTCGCCCGGTCTCCCGAATCCGCGGACGCCAACATAATTGTAGTTGCGGTCGTAGGTTGCGTAAAAGCCGGGGACACTTTGCAGGATGTCTGCAAGCGTGCGGTGTCCATAGGCGCGGATTTCTTGGCGGGTAACGACGGTCACGGAAGCTGGCGCTTCGGTGACCTTCTGTTCGAAGCGGGAGGCGCTGTAGACGGAAGGGATCTCCTGGAAGAGCAGCATTTCGTCGGCCGCTGTCCCGTCGCCGGGTGGCGATAGCTCGGCGAACACAAGACTCTGGATCATGAAGAGTAACGTGATCAGCACGATGCACGTTTGGAAAGCATGGATCCTGGATGCGCTCAACGCTATGAACTCCCTCTCCTCCTCCCGGGCACTGCACAGAGGTGACCAAAGATCGTTCGCTATGCTTGCTTCCTCTTGCGAGTGGACGAAGTCAACGCAGAGCCAGCGTCTCTATCAAGTCCCGTGCCATGCCTCCAGGGAAGCTCGCGGTAAGGGCCAGATTCCGCACCGCTGCCCCTGAGGGGGCTTTGCTACGAACATCGCAATCCGGGCAAGAACCGAGCAATTTTTGTGACAAGAAGACGAGCGAATATCACTGCCTGGAAGGCGCCGGTCAACAGCAGGTATTGCGAGAGGTATGTGGGTGTTCGGAAAGGCAGGCTGGATTTAGGCGAACGGGCGGAAGGAGTCTGCTCCTGCCGCCCGCTTGACAAGAATCTACTTCACTTTGTCGCCCAAGCTCTTCCCCGGTTTGAATTTCACGACCTTGGAAGCAGGAATGGTGATCTTTTCGCCCGTTCTGGGATTGCGGCCTTCCCGCTCCGTTCTCGCCCCCACGCTGAACGTGCCGAAGCCAACCAGAGTCACTTTCTCCCCCTTTGAAAGTGCCTCGGTTACTGCCGCAACAAACCCATCCACGGCCTTTTCTGCTTGAGCCTTGGTGATGCCGCCGTCACTCGCAATTTTCGCAACCAGATCGGCCTTCGTCATGCTCTTTCCTCCTCTTTGGATTTGGCATTATGAAAAAAAGATCAAGACCCCTAAGTTGTCTAGCGCGTCTCGCCTCCTTCCTCACTCGCCGCCGGAGCGGATTTGCAGCATTCGCCCTCTTATAGTCTGCCTTCTCAGGCGGTGCAAGGATCTTTCTCACTATATGCAGACGAGGCTCCTGCCCCGACGGAAAAAAAGCTCAGCGACGGCTCGCTTGACCCTTGTGGGCGTTCTGAGGAAAGGGGATATGGAGTTGAGAGCACTTGCCCTGCAGGGATCGGATGCCCGAAGAGTTGGAATGCATCATATAGCCCCTGATTTCGAAATACAATACTTTTTGATGGGCGCCTTTTCTTGAAATCGGCCATGGGAGCCGACCTTCGCGGTTCATTCCCGTTCAGGGAGGCTGGGGACGCCGACTTGGCGCGTTGCGTCGAGGTTTCTCACCGACGGTCATCCGGCGCGCTGGACCCGGTAGACGCCCTTTTCCCCGCGAAGTGTGGACAGCACTCGCTGGAGGTGATCGGTGTCTCGCACCTCGATCCGCATGCGGCACACTTTGGTTTCTCCTTTGTTCTGAGACTCCATTTGGAGGTCGATGACGCTTACGTCCAATTGTCCCAGCACGCCGCTCAGCGCGGCGAGCATGCCCCGCGTGCCGGCGTAAACCACGCGAATGTCGACGGGGTAAACGCGACTGTGTCCTGTATCCCACTGGACGTCGATTTGTCGCTCCGCATCGCCCCGCTCCATGTTCAGGCACGACGAGCGGTGAACCGTAATGCCTTTGCCGCGCGTGATGTAACCAATGATCGGCTCTCCTGGCACGGGATGGCAGCACTTGGCCAGGCGCACGAGCACGTCGTCGGTTCCCCGCACCCGAATCCCCCCATGGGATGGAGAAGCCTTGCGTTTTTCGATGGCAATGGGCTCTGGCTTCTCGGACTCCTCGGGAGGAGTCGCGGCCGGGAGTCGCCCGATGACCTGCACGGGGGACACCTTCTTGTACCCGATGCTCTCGAGGAGATCGTCCACGGTCTTGATGGAGAGGCTTTTTGCGGCCTCCAGGAGCTCCGGCGAATTGATGAAATTGTTGAAATTCAGGCCCCTCTTCCGGAACTCCCGCTCGCAGACCTCGCGTCCAAGCGTGATGGATCGCTCCCGCTCCACCGTCTTGAAGTAGTGACGGATCCGGTTGATGGCCTTGGGTGATTTGACCATCTTTTCCCAGTCCTTGCTGGGACGATGGTTGGCGGAAGTGAGAATCTCGATGGTATCGCCGTTCTGGAGCTCATAGCGCAATTGGACGAGCTTGCCGTTGACCCTGGCCCCCACGCAGCGATGCCCGACCTCCGTATGGACCTCATAGGCAAAGTCGACCGGAGTCGACCCGCGTGGCAAGGCCTTCACTTCGCCTTGGGGCGTAAAAACGTAGACTTCATCGGGGTAAAAGTCAGCCTTGACCGATTCGAAGCTCGCTTTGGGATCGCGCCATTCCTTGTTCCACTCCAGGAGCTCCCGGAGCCAGGAAAAGCGCTGCGATTCGGCCTCCGCTCCCTTGGACGAGGGTCGACCTTCCTTGTACATCCAATGAGCCGCAATGCCTTCACGTGCAATCTGGTGCATTTCCTCCGTGCGGATCTGCACCTCCATGCGCTCACCATGTGGCCCGATCACGGTCGTATGGAGCGACTGGTACATGTTGGACTTGGGCTTGGCGATGTAATCCTTGTATCGTCCTTTGACGGGCTCCCAAAGCGTGTGGATCATCCCGAGCGCTTCGTAACAGGACTTGACGGTATCCGTGATGATCCGGAAGGCGATGACGTCGTAGACGCGCGGCAGATCGAGGCTCTGGCGTAACATCTTGAGATAAATGCTGTATTTGTGCTTGTGCCTGCCGCTCACCCTGCCGGGCAGCCCGTTTTCCTCCAGCATCTTGGAAAGGAGCTGCTGTACCTCTTCGATGTATTGTCGATGCTCGGTTTCTGTCTTTGCAAGCCCCTCGACGATCTGGCGGAATTCCTCGGGATGAGCTCGCTCGAAAGCGAGATCCTCGAGCTCCTGCTTCATCCAGTCGATGCCCAGGCGAGCGGCGAGCGGGGCGTAGATGTCGAGCGTTTCCTGGGCCATGGATTGCTGTGCTTCGGTCTGCCGCCTCCCGAGGCTTCGCATGTCGTGGAGGCGGTCGGCCAGCTTCACCAGGACCACGCGCACATCCTGGGAGATGGCCAGGATCATCTTGCGCATGTACTCCATCTGCTGCTCTTTGCGGTTGCTGAAATCGAGCTGGGTGAGCTTCGTGACGTCCCGAACGATGCGGATCACGTTGGGACCGAAGCTCTGCTCGATCTCCTCCTCGCTCGTTCGTCCTTCTTCCAGGCAGTCGTGCAGGAACCCGGCGGCAACGCTCTCTTCGTCCATCCGCATCCCCGCGAGGATACCCGCAACGGCCAACGGATGGCTCAGGTAAGGCTCCCCATTCAGCCGCAGCTGTCCAGCATGGACCTTGGCGGCGAAAACGTACGCTTTCTCGAGAAATGCGACGTCCGCCCCGGAGTCGTAACTCAGAATCTGGTCGACGATTTCAAAGAATCTCACCGTAATTGCCCCGAATCAGTCAAAGAGGCGCTCTCCCGTCATGGCTTCCACTTCGGCAATCAACCGTTTCAGAAGGTCCTTTTCCTGCATCTTTTCGACAAGCTGGCCCTTCTTGAACAGGATGCCCACACCGCGTCCCCCGGCGATCCCGACGTCGGCTTCCTTCGCCTCACCCGGGCCGTTCACCACGCAGCCCATGATCGCTACCTTAAGCGGCGTGCGTACCTTCCTCAGGATGCGATCAGCCTCCTCCACCATGGGGATGAGCTCGATCTCGGTGCGCCCGCATGTGGGGCAGCTGATCAGCTCAACGCCCCGCTCCCTCAGCTTCAAGGCCCTCAGGATACTGTACGCGACCGGTATTTCGTCCACCGGATCGCTCGTGATCGACACACGGACCGTGTCACCGATGCCGTCGAGCAGCAGCGCGCCGATGCCCAGGGCCGATTTGATCGCTCCGTTGACCAGGGTTCCGGCCTCCGTGACGCCCAGATGAAGCGGGTAATCCGTTTTCGACGCCAGGAGCCGGTAGGCTGCGATGGTATCGAGCACGTCCGAGGATTTTAGGGAAACCTTGATCATCCCAAAATCCTGGTCCTCCAAGAGTCGGATGTGGCCGAGGGCGCTCTCCACCATGGCCTCGGGGCTGGGACGTCCGTATTTTGCGAGGAGCTCTTTTTCAACCGATCCGCTGTTCACGCCGATGCGGATGGGAATCTCCCGCTCGAGGGCTGCCTTCGCCACCTTGCGCACCCGGTCTGGGCCGCCGATGTTTCCCGGGTTGAGGCGCAGCCCGTCCACGCCTGCCTCAATGGCCCCCAGAGCCAAACGGTGGTCGAAATGAATGTCGGCGATGAGCGGTATCCCGATGGCCTCCTTGATGCGCGGGAGCTGCTCCACCGCCGCCGTGTCGGGAACCGCGACGCGGACGATTTCGCACCCGACTTCTTCGAGGCGCCTGATCTGACGGACCGTTGCCTCCCTGTCCCGACTGTCCGTATTCGTCATGGATTGCACCACAACCGGATACCCGCCCCCGATGGGGACTCTGCCAATGTGAATGAGACGTGTCCTGCGCCTTGCTGTCATGAGCTCCAACGTTTACTCCTTGGCAATTGATCGTTCGGTCGCCTCTTGCCGCGCGGAATCGGTTGCGTGGATGCTGCACGGGGACCGCAGAGGGATGCATCATCTGAATGGCTATTGTATACCAGCACGGGCACCCCGCCAAAGTGAAATGGCGCCCGCTACAAAAGCGCTTTCCCATCCCTTTGTTTCAAGGTAAGAAAACGGGAGCTCTTGGGACGGTGCTCCCGAAGAAGGTGCCGCAAGTCTGTATCGTCATGACGGGTGAGCCGGAATGACGAACGGGTGTTCAGAGAGCACTTCGTTTCGGAGCAGTGTGCCTGGGGCCAGAGCCAGACCGTCGCGCCATGAATCGATGGTTGACCATGTTTGGACCTGAGGGATCTCGCCATGAGCCAGCTCCGTGTTTTGATCTGTTCGTCCGAAGTCGCACCCTTCGCCAAGACCGGTGGTCTTGCCGATGTGGCGGGAGCCCTTCCGGGGGCCCTCAAGCGGTTGGGCTGCGACGTTCGCGTCTTTATGCCGCTTTACCGGTCGGTCCGCGGACAAATTGAGATGTTTGACTGGGATGGGTATGCCGTCCTGACGTTTGCTGGCTATCCTCACCGGGTGAATTTCTGGGAGGGCAGAACGGTGGAGGGTGTTCCGATCTACTTTTTGGAACGGGACGAGTTCTTTGACCGGAGCTACCTGTACGGCTCTCCAAGGCGGGGGGACTACGAAGACAACCCGGTGCGATTCATCGCGTTATCTCAGGCGGTGAGCACCCTTTGCCAGTGGCTCGACTGGTTTCCCCACATCCTCCACATCCATGACTGGCAGACGGCTCTCGTCGCTCCTTACCTGCGCTACCTGTGGCGGGCGGACTGGCGCTTTGACCACACGCGGACCGTTCTCACGATCCACAATCTGGGCTATCAAGGGATGTTTCCTGGCTCCGTGTTCGGCCTCATGGGGCTGCCCTCACCGGTGTTTTCCGCCAGCGGACTGGAATTCTGGGGACACTGCAATTTCTTGAAGGGAGGCATCGTCTACAGTGACTGGCTGACGACGGTCAGTCCGACCTACAGTCGGGAAATCCAGCAGATGGCGTTCGGGCGCGGCCTCGACGGTGTCATTCGGGACCACCGGGATCGACTCGACGGCATCTTGAATGGGGTCGACTACGGCGAGTGGAACCCCGAAACGGATCCAAACCTTCCGGCCCGTTTTTCGGGCATGGATCTCTCGGGCAGGACGCGATGCAAGACGGAGCTGATCGACGAAATCCAGTTGGCTCCCGAATGCAAGGGGAAACCGCTCCTGGCCATGATCAGCCGCCTCGACGCCCAGAAAGGCTTTGATTTGCTGCTTGCCGCCCTTCCCCAGCTCATGGCCGAGGATGTCGGGCTGGTCATTCTGGGAACGGGAGACCTCGGGATCCAGGAGGCTCTCACCGGGCATGAACGAGAGCTTGCGGGCAGGCTCCGGTTCGTGCCCCGCTTCGACGAAGCATTGGCCCACCGGATCGAGGCTGGAAGCGACATCTTTCTCATGCCGTCGCGTTACGAGCCTTGCGGGCTAAACCAGATGTACAGCCTTCGCTATGGCTGCATTCCGGTCGTGCACGCCACTGGCGGCCTGGAGGATTCCGTCATCGACCTGGTTGAGAGCCCCGAGACCGGAAACGGCTTCAAGTTCGTCGATTACACCCCTGTAGCGTTTCTTCAAAGCGTCCGAGCGGCCCTCGACCTGCTTGCGCAGCCAGAGGCGTGGCGGGTCGTTCAGCAGCGCGCCATGGTGCAGGATTTCTCCTGGGACCGGGCCGCGCGCGAATACCTGCACCTGTTCGAGCGGATTGCTCCCCCCTTGACGTGATCCTTCACGGGTGCGTCAAGGGTGGCCCAGGAGGTGGTGCAACAGGAGGGTTGAGAGTCCGAGGAAGGTCAGGAAGCCTCCCACATCCGTCGCCATCGTCACGAAAATACTCGATCCCAGGGCGGGATCGAGCTTGAGCTTTCGAAGCGTGATGGGAACCAGGGCGCCGAACAGGCCCGCGATGATCAGGTTTGCGGTCATGGCCATCCAAAGGATCACCGACAGCCAAACGTTCTCGTGCCAGACGTAGGCGATTCCGCCCATGACCACCCCGCAGATCAGGCCGCTGAAAAGACCCACTCCGATCTGCTTCAAGAGCACGCGCCAATTGCCCCTAACCTTGATTTCCCCCAACGCCAGCGCCCGCACGACCACGGTGAGTGACTGTGTTCCGGCGTTGCCCCCGATCCCGGCGACGATGGGCATGAGCGACGCCAAAGCCACGAAGCTTGCAATCGTGTCCGAGAAACGACTGACGGTGAACGCCGCGAGCAGCGCCGTTCCCAGATTGATCAGCAGCCACGGTACACGAAGCTTGACCGAGCGCATCAAGGAAGACGTGATCTTCTCGTCCGTATCGAGGTTCGCCAGCAGGTACATGTCCTCCGTGGCCTCTTCCGTCATGACATCGAACACGTCATCGTAGGTGATGATTCCCACCAGGCGCTGATCGCCGTCGACCACGGGCATTGCAAGAAAGTCGTAATGACGCATCTCCTTCACGACGTTCTCGATGTCTTCGTCGACTCGGACTGAAATGACGTTCCGGTTCATGACGTCGGAAACGTGATGGTCGGGACGACCCAGGATCAAGTCTTCCAGAGAGACAAACCCGATGAGCCGCCGCGAATAGTCGACCACGTACACGTAGTAAATGGTCTCCTTCTTGGACGCCTGAAACCGGAGCTGATCGAGTGCCCCACGGATGGGTAAGGCTGGGTGAAGGAACGCGTAGTCGGTGGTCATGTAGGCGCCGGCGCTGTCATCATGGTAAGTGATGAGCTTGAGAATGTTCTGTCGCTCGGCTCGCATGAGGTGCGAAAGGATCCGCTCTCGTGACTCCTCGTCGAGCTCCTCGACCAGGTCGGCACGGTCGTCGGGGCTCATGAAGGTCATGATCTCCTGCAGGATGCTCTGCGGCAGATGCTTGAGGGTTTCTTTCTGAAGCTCAAACGGGACGAACTCGAAAACCGATAGGGACTCCGCGGGGCCGGCCAGCTCGATGTAACGGCCCACCTCCACGGCGGTGAGAGCGGCCAGCTGCTCCGCCGCATCGGCGGGGTGCAGCTGACGGAACCTGCCCAGAAGGCCCTCCCGATCCTGATTCTGGATCGTCTCGCGCAGGATCTGGATTACTTCGGCATTTGCCATTGCACTCGCTCCCCCCTTCCGGCAGGTGATGGTCGGGTACTTCTACCAGATGCCCCAATCGTTTTCAATCGCTGCGGTCACCGAGTCGGCAACGGCGAAAGGGGCAGCGACCGTTTTTGCAGGGCGGGAGAGCGACGCATCCACCGCTCCGGGCCCCCCCCAACCACCGTTGACACAAACGCTTCATTGGTGTCAATTGAGTTGACAGCTTGAACGGTGGTCGCTTCGAGGCTCGTCTTCCTTCAGCCTGTGCCGAATACTGTCAACCCGGTTGACAATCCGTTCAAGCCTCAATGTCCCGCAAGTCGCCATCCAAACGAAGCAGCACACCCCCTTTTCTCGTGTTTTCCATGAGTTGTCGTTGTCGCGGCTCGCACTTCCGTTCTCGCTTTTCTGACTGGAACGGGCTTTGCCTATTAGAGAACCACCACCTCGGTGGAATACGGTTGGAGCAAGGAGGCCAGGCCATGAAAACAACACCTTTCGAGTATGACGATTTCCTGGAAAATCGGATTGAACGGTGCTTGGAACGGGCGATGAGCGTTCACGCGAAGACCGGGTGCAGCCGTCGTCGCGCGGAACGGGCCGTTCAGGAGGCGACCTTTTACAGCGCCTGTCGCGAGCGACTGCTCCGAGAAATGTCGCTGAAGCACGTCGCGGTCACTCAGGATGCCGTGGATCGATTTCTCCTGGAAGCCTATGTCGATCTGCCCGTCGACCATTGATGCGGGCGCGCTCTTGCTTGGCCGGGGCTTGATGTTGAACCACTCGAACGGGACCCTCAGGGGAATAAGCATGAACGATCCCTCGCTAACTTGGATGGAGCAGCAGCGAATGATTCCATGTGAGACCTGTGGCAAGCCGACAAGCTTTGTCTTCACCGGTAGATGCAGGAACTGTCTGACCGTCGAGACTCTGCTCCACGAATACCTTCGGTCGGAGGCGGGCAGAGAGTTCGTTGAGAGTGCCCTGGAGCGCGCACGCAACGGGGGATGAGCGATGGCAGGCTTCATCGGTCAAAGGCTGTTACTCGAGGAAGGAGTGCATGAAGCGCGGGTTGTGCTCATGCTCGCCATAGAGAAGGAGACGTGCCGTGTCAACTGAGACTCACTATGACGACATAGCGCTCGGGCTCGACTCCCGGCGACTGTCCATGAAGGGCCTCACGGAAGGCGGAGAGGGCAGCCCCGATCCAGGCTGCACCCTCTTGGACAGGGGACGCCAACGGATCAATTCCCACCGTCCCTGCCTCCATTCGTTGGCTGGCCGGGTGGAGCCCCGGTCTTGCACCCGTGATTACCGGTGCGAAACCTGTGAGCTCGACGAGCTGATTGAGAAGGCGGCCCTCGTGTACCCCAAGAAATGCAGATCCATCGTGGTTATCGACGGGTACCGTCACTCGGAGCACTGCCATTACCATCGGGGCCATTCCTGGATTCACCCTGAATACAGTGGGAACGTGCGCATTGGTATCGACGACTTCGCCGCCAGGGTTGTCGGGTACGCTGATGCTGTCGAGCTGCCTCTTCCCGGCAGTCGGATCCTTCCAGGCGTTCCTGCATTTTCGCTTAAACGGGATCGCCACTGGGTGAGGGTCTTGTCCCCCGTCCAAGGAACGGTCGTATCCGCCAACGAGGCGGTTCTGGAAAACCCGGAGCTGGTGCGCACCGATTCATTCGAGCGGGGCTGGCTCGTGCTGGTGAAGCCGGACCCCGAATCGATCCCCTGCACGGCTCTGGTGCACGGCGAGAAAGCAAAGGATTGGCTGGCTCAGGAGAGCGGGTTTTTGAATGTGCTGCTCTCGAGTGGTCTGGGGGGACGCACGAGCATGGGCAATCCGACGCGGTGCCAGCTCATCTCCGACTGGGCCTGGGTTACCCTGGTGGAGACCTTCCTTCATTCCAAGGTGATCTTCGATCCTCCAGGCCCGCCTGATCGCGAGTGGGCCAACGCCAACCGGGAGCAACGGTGATGACCGAATCCATGCAGCGCGTCGCCTTTGAGGGCGGCGCGCCTTCCCTCAATCCCCCTCATGCTGCTCCAGCCCGTGACGTCTAAGCTTCTTGATCAGTCCGAAACGACTCAGCCCCAGCTTTCGAGCGACCTTGGTCTTGTTTCCCTTGAGCTCCTCCATGACCCTCATGAGAATGCCTTTTTCCAGCCGATCGAGCAAGGTCTTTAGGTCGGTCTCCTTGGTCAAGGTCGGCTCGCTTTCAGCCGCCCCCTTCCCGCAGATTCTTTCCGACAGATGCCAGCGCTGGATGAGGCTGTTGTCATCGACGAGGACCATCGCCCGCTCGATTTCGTTCTCCAGCTCCCGGACGTTTCCGGGGAAGGGATAGAGGCTCAGACAGCTTAGCGCTTCATCGGAAAGCCCGAGCACCTTTCGGCCCATGATCTGATTGAACTTGTGAATGAAGTGGTTGGCAAGGATCGGGATGTCCCCTTCGCGCTTGCGCAGAGCCGGCAGCGTAACGGGGAAGACGTTCAGCCGATAGAAAAGGTCTTCACGGAACAGACCGTTCGTGACGTCCTTTTCAAGATCGCGGCTGGTTGCCGAGATGACACGGACGTCCACTTTCCGCGCTTCCGTCCCGCCCAAGGGGCGGATCTCGCCTTCCTGCAGCACCCGGAGCAGGCTCACCTGCATGGCGGCCGGCATCTCCCCCACTTCGTCCAGGAAGATGGTCCCCCCGTGGGCAACTTCGAACAACCCTTTCTTGTCCATGACGGCGCCGGTGAAAGCCCCGCGCTTGTATCCGAAGAGCTCGCTTGCCAGCAAAGATTCCGGGAGTCCCCCGCAATTCTGTGTGACGAACCGGTTGTTTTTCCGCGGCCCGTTGTAGTGCAGGCAACGCGCGATGAGCTCTTTTCCAGTGCCCGTTTCGCCCCGGACCAGGACCGTGATGTCCGAATTGATGGCCTTGTCGCATAGCCGGAAGATTTCCATCATCTCAGTGCTGTTGCCTCGTATGGACTGGAAGCGATGGAGCCCGCCGACCTCGCGCCAAAGCCAATCGTTTTCCTGCCGGGCGTCCTTGATCCAGCCGTCCTTCATTTCGACGGCCAGTTTGAGCTCTTCGTAGGCGCGCTGGAGCTCTTCACGGGTTCTGGCGTTGTCGATGGCCATGGACACGGTCCTCGACACCAGGAACAGCAGTCCCAAGTCCTTTTCGCAAAAGGTTCCGACCGTCTTGTTGCAGGATTCGATGACGCCGACGCGTCGGCCCCGTGCCACGAGAGGAACCGCGACCAGGGAGCGCGTCTGGAAGTCGGTCTGCTTGTCGACCGCCTTGAAATGCTCGGGAGCCTCGTTGATGTCCGGGACCAGGGCTGCCTCCCCGCTCCGGAAGACTCGCCCCGCGATTCCCGTATCCGCGGGGAATCGGATTTCCTTTAGCCTTCGGGCGCCCTCCGCCGGATTTCCTTCGGTGGACCGGAAGAAGAGCTCATCTTTGAGTGGGTCGTGCAGGATGATCGCGACGGTTTCGCTCTGCGTCAGCTCCTTGGCCTTGGTGATGATGGTGGCGAGCATGGCGTCCAGCTCGACGGTTTCGTGCAGTGCGTCGCTGATCTCAAGGAGCCGTCTCAGCTCGTCAGCGCTTAGCTCGTCTTTCAGGCAATCGGTTAGCGAAGTTGGCGTCATACGGTCCTTTTGTCACACATGTCGGGAGGTTGGCTTGCATTCCCACAAGAGGCATTGTATGTAGATCGTACCATCCCACGGATAAGAGATCCAGCGAAGTACGCTCAGCACAAATGGGTTTGGTCACCTCGAAATCATTTTTTGAAACCGGTACCAGGATGAAGGGGAAGCTCGTTCTGCGAGTCATCCACCATGGCTCCTTCCCTCTGAAGGAGGCGAGGGGGCCATAACGGCTCATTGCCCGATGCGACGGGTGTCAATCACCCCTCCTTGAAGCATCCTTCGTTGCGGCGGCCGTGTAGACGCCGAAGTTGGCTGAACCCATGGTGCGTGTGTCCAAAGTCTTGCGGGTCGGACTCGTCACCGGCCTTCTCGGGATCGGGCTGAGTCTGACGCCGGCAGGGCTTTCCCTTGAAGAGCGCTTCGGCCTTCCGCTCCTCTTCTTCCTCAGGGGAGCCGTGAAGCCTCCCTCTGAGGTGCTGGTGATTGCCTTGGACAAGGAATCCGCGGACCGATTCGGTCTGCCCCCGGAGCCGGCCAGGTGGCCTCGGTCCCTGCAGGCGGCCTTGGTGAGAAGGCTGCACGAAGCGGGAGCGGCCGTTATCGCCTTCGACGTGGTCTTCGAAGAGCCCCGGCCGGAGGAGCAGGACGCGGCACTGGAAGACGCCATTCAGCAAGCAGGGAACGTCGTGCTGTGTGAGTACGTGAAGCAGGATCGGGTCGCGGTCGGATCGGGAGGCGAAGGCTCCACGGGGAGCCTTGCCTTGCGCCGCATTGTGGGGCCGCTTCCCCGATTCGCCCGGTCTGCCCTCGCGTTGGCTCCATTTCCCCTGCCGAAAGTCCCGGTCTCGGTGAGCCAATACTGGCTCTCCAAGCCCGAGCTCGGCGACTTGCCGACGCTGCCGGTGGTAACTTTCCAGGCCTTCGGCCTCGACGTCTACGACCGATTTCTCGATCTGCTCCGCTCGCTTAGACCGGGAGAAACCGACAAGCTGCCCCGAAGCCGCGAGCAAGTGATCCGTGATCGCGCGGTTTCAACCGTCGTTCGATCCCTGCGATCCCTTTTCGCCCGGGAGCCGCGTCTTGCAAAGGAAATCGATTGGGCAATCAAGGCGCAAAGGGGATGGAAGCCGATCCCCGAAGAGGACGCCCGTCTGCTTCAATCTCTCGTCAGGATGTACGCGGCACCCGATAGTCGATACCTCAACTTCTACGGACCGCCCGGGTCCTTTACGACGTTGCCGATCCACCGGGTGATCCAGCCCGAAGAGGCACCGCTTCCGATCGATCTCAAAGGGAAGGCCGTCTTCGTTGGCGTGTCCCGCCACCGGACCGCCGATCAGGAAGACGACTTCTTCACTGTCTTTTCCAAGGAAAGCGGCATCGACCTCACGGGGGTGGAAATCGGCGCAACCGCTTTCGCCAACCTCCTCGAAGATCGCTCCGTCCGTCCGGTCCCCGTCGCGACTCACCTGACGCTCGTGCTTGCCTGGGGAACCCTCGCGGGGGTGCTCTGCTACCGACTACGCACCAGGGCTGCCATCCCGGCCCTCTCCGTCTTGTGTGTCGCCGCTCTGCTCCTCGCGGTTGAGGCTCTCAAAGAAGCTGCTGTATGGGCTCCCGTGGTGGTCACCCTCGGCATCCAGAGCCCCTTCGCCTTCTGGCACGGGCTCTTCTGGCGCCACCGGGACGCCGTTCGAGAGCGACGAAACATCCAGGAAGCTTTCGGCTACTTTCTGCCCAAGGGCATCGTCAAACAGCTCGCGGAGGATGTGGCGAATCTGAGGAGCCAGCCCCACATCGCCTCGGGAGTCTGTTTGTGCACGGACGGAGAGCAATACGCGACCCTTGCCGAGCGATGCGGTCCCAAGGAGCTGATCGGCTTTCTGAACGACTATTACGAGACGATCTTCCCCGTCGTCCAGCACCGCGAGGGCCGGGTTTCGGACATCATCGGGGACTCCATGCTGGCAGTCTGGACGGGGGATGCGCCCACAGTGATTCTTCGAGAGCGAGCCTGCCTGGCCGCTCTGGACATCGCCCGGGCCGTCGAATCCTTCAACGCGTCGCACGGCTCCATGCGGCTTCCAACGCGCATCGGGCTGAGCTTCGGCGAAATGTCCTTCGGCCATGTGGGCGGAGCCGGCCATTTCGAATACCGTCCCGTCGGGGATACGGTCAACGTATCCTCGCGCATCGAGGGCTTGAATAAGCCCCTGGGCACCAAGATCCTCGCCGCCGAGGAGGTTGTGGGCGGGGTGGAGGGGCTGAAGACGCGGGAGCTCGGAAGCTTCGTTCTCGCCGGCAAATCCAGGCCGGTCACGATCCATGAGCTCCTCTGCCGGAGCGAGGAGGCGGAGCCGTTGGTCGATGACCTGTGCGGTCTATTCGGCCGGGGGCTCGAGGCTTACGGGAGCCGGGACTGGGACGGCGCCGGCCGGTGGTTCCGGAAGGTTTTGGAGCTGCGCGACGCGGACGGCCCGGCACGGTTCTACAAGATCGGAAGAGCGTCGTGTAGGGAAAGAGTGTAGATCTCGGTGGT
>CALBZH010000891.1 GCA_937889795.1 uncultured Syntrophobacteraceae bacterium
GAGGCCGAAGCACGCAAGTCGGTGGCCATCACGGGGGCCCCGGAAAGCTCCGGGACGCCTCGGACAAGAGCGCTTCTGCCTTCCAGCTCGATCTGCGCCCCCATACGCTTCAGCTCCAGGACGTGCATGAACCGGTTCTCGAAGATCTGCTCGGAGATCAGACTCACCCCGTTGCCCAGGGTCATCATCGCCATGAATTGGGCCTGCATGTCCGTGGGGAATCCGGGGAAAGGCCAAGTCTTGACGTTCACGCTGTGGATGGCATCGCCGGCCTTGACATGAATGCGCCCGTTTTCGGACTGAATTCGCAGCCCGGCCGCACTCAGCTTCTGAATGACGGCATCCAGGTGAGCCGGCTCGCAGGAGGTCAACGTGAGCTCTCCGCCGGTGATGCCAGCAGCCACCATGTACGTCCCGGCTTCGATCCGGTCGGGGATCACGCGGATTCTAGCCGGCTTGAGCTCCGTGACCCCTTCGATGGTGATGTCGGTGGTGCCGGCACCCTGGATTTTGGCTCCCATCCGTGTCAAGTAATCCGCCAGTGCGACGACCTCCGGCTCCCGAGCCGCGTTGCGCAGAACCGTGACGCCATCGGCCAGCGTCGCGGCCATCATGAGGTTTTCCGTTCCGGTGACCGTGACCTGATCGAAGGTGATGTCCGCCCCGTGGAGCTTTCTCGCTCTTGCGAGGACGTAGCCATGCTCCAAGTCGATGTCCACCCCCATCTGCTCCAGACCCTTCAGGTGCAGGTTGATCGGACGGGCACCGATGGCGCAGCCACCGGGCAGCGAAATGCGGGCCTCCCTGTACCGGGCGACCAAGGGCCCGAGCACGACCACCGAAGCGCGCATGGTTTTCACGAGCTCATATGGGGCTTCCAACGTTCGGATGCGGGAGGTGTCGATCCGGAGCAGGGCGTCGTGCTCGCAGACGGCCCCCATGTGCGTGAGCAGGGTCTGCATGGTGCGGATATCGCGCAGACGGGGGACATTTTCGAAGATATGACACCCTTCGGCGATGAGCGAAGCCGCCATGAGGGGGAGTGCAGCGTTCTTGGCGCCGCTGACAGCGATCTCCCCGCGGAGGGGAATGCCGCCTTCGATGACGAGTTTGTCCATGGGTCACCTGTGGCCAGTGGTTATTTGCAGGATGCGCGTGAGATCCGCATAGTCCTTGTGAAAGGCGACGGCGGGACGACCAGGAAGGGCATACGCCTTTTCTGCCAAGGTCTCCTTCTGGGTCGCTCCGATCTCCAGGAGGAGGTTGCCTCCCGGCTCGAGAAACGGATGAAATTCAGCCAGGATCCGGCTCAGCACACCGATCCCCGCTGGACCTCCTCCTCTGAGCGCCAACAGGGGCTCGTGGTCGCGAACTTCGGGAGCCAGCATCGGGATCTCCGCGTCGCCGATGTAAGGCGGATTGCTCACGATACAGTCAAAGCGCGCCTCGGACGATCGGAGTGCCGAAAACAGATCCATCGCCACGAATTCGATTCGATGCTCCAGGCCGTTTCGAGCGGCGTTGCGCTTGGCCAGAGTGATCGCGTCAACGGACCTGTCGGTTGCGACGATGCTCAGGTCCTCCCGTTCCCTGGCAAAGGCGAGGGCAACGGCGCCCGACCCCGTGCACAAGTCGAGGACCTTCGATCCGGGTTTGGGCAAGAGCTTGAGGCCAAGCTCCACCAGCAGCTCGGTTTCGGGGCGGGGGATCAAGACGGCCGGAGAGACTTCGAGGTCGAGCGACCAAAACTCCTGCTTGCCGGTGATGTACTGGGTCGGCTCACGCCCGGCCCGGCGCTTCACAGCGTCTCGGTAGGTTGCCAGCTCATTGGGCCCGAGCGGTTGATCGAAGCGGAGGTAGAGCTGAATGCGCTCGGTCTTGAGCACGTGGGCGAGGAGCACCTCGGCGTCGGCACGGGGCTGGGCGAGTCCTTTGCGCTTGAAGTAGTCCGTCGTCCAGTGCAGCACTCGCAGAATCGTCCAGGTTTCTTCCATCCTGTCATCTCATGAGTGCTCGATCACTTGCGAATCGCGTGCTGCAGATCGAGGGAGAATCGGTCGGGTTGCCGGCGTGCCGACAGTGAAGCTCACTCACCGCTCTTGAGTGCCTCGGCCTGGAAGGCGGCGGCGATGGGATCGATGACCTCATCGAGCTGTCCTCCCAGCACCAGCTCCAGCTTGTAGAGCGTCAGATTGATGCGGTGGTCGGTCACACGATTCTGAGGAAAGTTGTAGGTGCGTATGCGCTCACTGCGGTCACCGGAGCCGACCTGGCTCTTCCGGTCCTGAGCGATCTTCGCTTCCTGCTCGCACTGAATCTGGTCGAGGAGACGCGCGCGGAGAACCTTCAGGGCCTTTGCCTTGTTCTTGTGCTGGGACTTTTCGTCCTGGCAGATCACGACGAGCCCCGTGGGGATGTGGGTCACGCGAACCGCCGAGTCCGTCGTGTTGACGCTCTGCCCTCCTGGGCCGGATGAGCGGAAAACGTCGATGCGGAGGTCATTGGGATCGATGAACACGTCGACTTCCTCCGCTTCGGGCAGAACCGCAACCGTCACGGCGGACGTGTGAATCCGTCCCTGGCTTTCTGTCGCCGGGACACGCTGGACCCGGTGCACGCCCCGCTCGAATTTCAAACGACTGAAGGCCCCTTTCCCGTTGATGCCGGCGATGATTTCCTTCAGGCCCCCGATCCCCGTGGGGTGGGTGTCCAGGATTTCAACCTTCCAACGACGCAGCTCGGCGTATCGGGAATACATGCGAAACAGATCCGCGGCGAAAAGGGCCGCCTCTTCGCCACCCGTTCCCGCTCGGATTTCCAGGATGACGTTCTTCTCATCGTTGGGGTCCTTGGGGGCCAGCATGACCTTGAGGTCGGTTTCGCTGCCTTCGAGGTCCTTGCGAAGCTGAGCAAGCTCCTGCCGGATGAGGTCGCGCATTTCAGCGTCCGCTTCCTGCTCGAAAAGCTCCTGGTTCTCCTCGATGTCGTCTCTGATTTTCTTGTAGTGCCGGTATTCTTCCACGATCGGCGCGATTTCCGAATGCTCCTTGGCCGTCTGCTGATACAGCTTCTGGTCCGCCAAGGTTTCGGGCTTGCTGAGGATCTCCTCGAGCTGCACGAACCGCTGCTCGACACTTTCCAAGCGATCAAACATACCGTATCGACCCGATTTTCCTGATCAATTCCCTGTAGGTCCCAAAACGAGCAAGTCGGCCATGGAAGGCCGACCTGTCTATGCGAATGCTCCCTGGATTCCTTTCACGTCGGCATCCCTGTCGGGGCCAGACTCTCTCCAGAGATGGCTGATGCTACTCCGCAGGCTTCTGGAACTTCTCGTATTTCTTCCTGAAGCGCTCAATGCGGCCGGCGGAGTCAACCAGCTTCTGTTTGCCCGTATAGAAGGGATGACACTGGGAGCAAATTTCCACGCGGATCTCTTTCTTGGTCGACCCGGTGGGAATCTCGGCGCCGCAGGCGCATTGAATCACCGTTGCATGGTAGTCGGGGTGCGTCTCTTTCTTCATGGATTCCTCCGGAAAGTGAAATGGCTCAGTCTTACTTTGCAAAGTTTGCAATTATAGATGCACGCGAGCAACCTTTCAACACTTTTCCTAGCGGTTCATGGAAGCCAGGAATTCGATGTTGTGCTTGGTGCCCTGCATTTTGTCCAGGAGGAATTCCATGGCATCCACGGGATTGAGGGGCGAGAAGAGCTTTCGCAGGATCCAGATCCGGTTGAGATCGTCTGGCGGCAGGAGGAGCTCCTCTTTCCGGGTACCCGACTTGTTGATGTCGATGGCAGGGAACACGCGGCGGTCCGCCAGCTTGCGATCCAGCACGATTTCCATGTTGCCGGTCCCCTTGAACTCCTCGAAAATCACTTCGTCCATGCGGCTGCCGGTGTCAATGAGGGCCGTCGCAATGATGGTGAGACTCCCGCCCTGCTCCACATTCCTGGCTGCGCCGAAGAAGCGCTTGGGGCGGTGGAGGGCGTTGGAGTCGAGACCGCCGGAGAGGATCTTGCCGCTCGGGGGGACCACCGTATTGTAGGCCCGGGCAAGGCGCGTGATGCTGTCGAGCAGGATCACCACGTCCCGTTTGTGCTCGACGAGTCGTTTAGCCTTTTCGCTCACCATTTCCGCGACCTGCACGTGGCGTTGCGGCGGCTCGTCGAAGGTTGAGCTCACCACCTCGGCGCGCACGTTCCGCTGCATATCCGTCACTTCTTCGGGGCGCTCATCGATCAGCAGCACGATGAGATACGCGTCACGGTGGTTGATGGTGATGGCGTTTGCGATGTTTTGGAGCAGCATGGTCTTGCCGGTGCGGGGCGGAGCGACGATGAGGCCGCGCTGTCCGAACCCGATGGGTGTCAGCAAGTCCATCACCCGGGTCGAGTAATTCTCCGGGTTGACTTCAAGCTTGATGCGCCTGTCCGGGTAGAGAGGGGTCAGGTTGTCGAAGAGGATCTTGTCGCGGGCGACGTCCGGGTCCTCGTAGTTGACGGCTTCCACCTTCAGGAGCGCAAAGTACCGCTCGTTGTCCTTCGGCGGCCGTATCTGCCCCGAGATGCTGTCGCCGGTCCTCAGGTTGAACCGCCTGATCTGGGAAGGCGAGACATAAATGTCATCGGGACCGGGCAAGTAATTGTAGTTCTGACTTCTCAAGAAGCCGAAGCCGTCCGGTAGAATCTCGAGCACGCCTTCGCCATAGATGAGGCCGCTCATCTCGGCCTGCGCCTGGAGGATGGCGAAAATCAGCTCCTGCTTGCGCATGGAGCTCGCCCCTTCGATGTTCAGGGCCTTTGCCATGCCCAGGAGCTCCCGGATGTTCTTGCTCTTGAGCTCGACGAGATTCGTTTCCTGATGGGGGGTGTCGCGGTTGCTCGCCTCCCTGGAGCCCCTCTGAGGGGATTCCGGCGCCTGGTCCTTGTCGCTCATGCGTTTTGTCTCCTTCATATCCTGCCCTGTGCTTTGGGTGGCAAACTCCTGCGAACGATCATGCGTTCAGATTAGCCGACATCTGACTGACGGGTATTGTGGTCTACTCTAAAAGGAAAGAGCAGATGCTTTGGGAGACTCAGTGGGAGGAGGGGGAGTGGGTCGACAGAGTAGAAAACCATGCCGCAAAGCAGACCACCTTGGAACTTCCGGGTTCTCCTTCTGGCTGCCGCTGTCCCTGATCCAAATGCAAAAAAGGACTTCCTCGCTCCGGCTCAAAACCCTACGCGCTTGAAAATGCTGGGCTTGCGCGGGCCTTTCGCCACTTGCTTTTCCGATACCTCTAACATCTTGCGGACTTGCTCCTCGTATCCGAGCTCCTTGACCGCTTCCGGATAGGAGGTGCTGATCCGCTCCAGCCGGTCTTTGGCCGACTGGAAATTCTTGCGCTTGTAGTAAAATTCCCCCACGTAAAACTCATGTGCCACCAGGCGCTTTTCGCACTCAAACAGCTGCTTTTTTGCCCTGAGCGTGTATTGGGAGTCGGGATAAGCCTGGATCAGGCGCTGGAATGCCTCGATGGCCGCCTGAGTTTCGGCTGGGTCCCGATCGATTGTGCTGAATGCCAGGAAATGGCTCATCCCGATTTGGTACATGACATAAGGGACGACCTCGTTTCTGGGGTGCAGCCGGACGAACTCATCATAAGCAATGGCCGCTTCACCGTAGTCGCCCTTGTAATAATGGGCATCGCCGACCTTGAGATCCGCAAGGATCGCATATTTGCTGTAAGGGTACTGCTCCTTGAGCTTCTGGAAGGCCTTGAGAGCATCCTTGTATTTTTTCTCGCGCATCTTCTGCGTGCCTTCGATCGCCAGCTGCTCCGCGTTCTTGTCGATAGGCGAGGAACGTTTGCCGAAAAGGCCGCCGAAATAATAGTCGAAGAGATTGGTCCCGCATCCCGCTGTGAGCATCAGTGTGCTCGCCAGGAAAGCGCCGACGAAAAAACGGGAGATTCTGCCGAAATGGATCTTGGAAACGTGCATGTGGAAATCCTGAATGGTGTCCTCTAATGGAGCACTCCGCGATGCAGCCTGAATAGATGCCTTGACATCGGCCCCATCACACGTTGCCAAGGCGGTCTGACGGGGCTCCGTGAGTCCTAATTCGCCAACGGCTTGGCCGTCGGCCATGAGGCCGTCCGTCGCCCATCCAATCAACGCTTCCCGCAGTTCCTGACTGCGCCTCCAGCCGGACACGTGCGGCGAACGGACCCGCTGTTGAGCCAGCAGACCCGCCGCCGATCATAACCACTTCAATGGTGCCGTTCATATCCATGCTTTAAGAGGGGCTCTCGGATGGGAAAGATGCTGAGGTCTGATCGGTACCGGACCATGCCGATCGAGCGGTCTCTTGGGTTGATTGAATTAGCCGACAGCCTTGTCGATTGCTG
Source organism: uncultured Syntrophobacteraceae bacterium (assembly GCA_937889795.1). Lineage (GTDB taxonomy): Bacteria > Desulfobacterota > Syntrophobacteria > Syntrophobacterales > Syntrophobacteraceae > CALBZH01. Next base: position 6,394 of record CALBZH010000891.1, read on the forward strand.
CCGCGATTTGTGACTTGGCAACCGCGCCGGTGATCTGCTCACTCACGTTGCCGCCCTTGAATATGATGAGCGTCGGGATGGCGCGGATTCCGTAACGGGAAGGTGTCTTGGGATTGTCGTCCACATTGCACTTGGCGACTTTGAGCTTTCCCTCGTATTCGTTGGACAGCTCGTCAATCACAGGAGCAATAGCCCGACATGGACCGCACCACGGCGCCCAGAAGTCGACGAGCACTGGCACATCGGACTGGAGGACATCCTGCTCGAACGTGCTGTCAGCGATCTCAAAAATATTCTTCCCTGCCATTCCCGTTACTCCTCTTCTTCGTGATCCGATTGAGCGCCACATCCTTCGAACCGGCATGGCAGCTTCATCCGCATGATTGAAGTGGCAGTATAAAGCAACCCTTCCGGGCTTGTCAATGGCGGGATAGAAGTTGGTAGATCTTTGCAAGCCAGGCATGAGCCGGCTTCGCGCGATATTTACAGGGATGATGACAAGAAATCCACCGACTTCCGTGGAGTCGTCGTAGACGGTTTTCCCAAGTCATCCTAAAATAGATCTGACTTTGGACAGTGGTGATGCTGTGTTGGGGACCAAGGGGAGAGCCATGGCGGAGGAACGAACGATCTATCGCTGTCAGCAGTGTGGAGCCAGCAGCCCCAAGTGGGTGGGGCGTTGTCCGGGGTGTCAGACCTGGGACAGCATGGTGGGGGAAGTCGTTTCGCGTCGTGCCGAAAAGGCCGGGAAAAAACATTCGGCTCGCGCGCAGGCCGTCAGACTTTCAGAGGTCGAGACGGCGGCCGATCCTCGCGTACTCTCCGGTATCTCGGAATGGGACCGGGTGCTCGGGGGAGGTCTGGTACCCGGCTCCATGGTCCTTCTGGCGGGCGATCCGGGGATCGGGAAATCGACGCTGCTGCTGCAGGTGCTGGCAAGGCTTTCGGCGGAGCGCGCGGTCTTGTATGTTTCCGGGGAGGAGAGCCCTCAGCAGCTCAGGATCCGGGCTGAGCGCATCCAGGTGGGAGCCGCGGGACTGTATGTCCTGGCTGAAACGGCCCTTGAAGCGACCCTGGAGGCTTTGGATCGCGGATCCTTCGAAATTGTCGCCGTGGACTCCATTCAGACCATGAGCGCGCCCGGTCTCGATGTCTCACCGGGCTCCATCAGCCAGGTGCGGGAGTGTGCCTCGGAGCTCATGAGAATTGCCAAGCAAAAACGGGTGAGTGTCTTCGTCGTCGGTCATGTCACCAAGGAAGGGGCCATTGCCGGCCCCAGGGCACTCGAGCACCTGGTGGACACGGTTCTCTACCTGGAAGGCGATCGCTCCCAGGCCTTCCGCATTCTGCGGGCCGTGAAGAATCGTTTCGGGTCCACCAATGAGATCGGGGTCTTCGAAATGAAGGAGATGGGGCTCGAAGAAGTCCTGAATCCTTCCGAGCTGCTGCTGGCCGAACGGCCGGTCGATGCGTCGGGCTCGGTCGTGGTCTGCTCGATGGAGGGCACGCGCCCCCTTCTCGTGGAACTGCAGGCCCTCGTGAGCTCAACGGGGTGGGTCCAGCCCAGGCGCACCAGCATCGGTATCGACGCCAATCGGCTCTCCCTGCTGCTGGCGGTCATTGAAAAACGGCTTGGCTTCCACTTCGGCCAACAGGACGTTTTCGTCAATGTGGCCGGAGGGGTCAGACTGGTCGAGCCAGCGGCCGACCTGGCCCTGATCGTGGCGATCGTGAGCAGCATTTTGGACCGTCCCCTCCCAAGGGACCTCGTGGTTTGGGGGGAAGTGGGACTCACGGGGGAAGTCCGTGGCGTCGCCCACGCCGCCCTGCGTGTTCAAGAGGCACACAAGCTCGGTTTTAGCAAGCACCTGATTCCCGGAACGAATGCCGAAAGGCTGGCGAAGGAGCTGGATGCCTCCTGCGTCGGAGTGCGCTCACTCCAGGAGATCATGACGTTTTTGTTTGATTGAGGCTGTTGTGGAGACTCTCTGCTTGCTGTCATGCGTTTTCTGTGCTACCGAAATACATCTATAAATTTCAAGCTGTAAGCTTTTTGGTGGCATCACATCGCGTACGGCGCCACGTGAGCCACTACGTATTCGAGCGTAATGCGAGACGTTTGATGTCGGATGAAGACCTCGTCGGCTTCGCATTGGCTCTGTCAGGCATTCGGAATCTGGCATCGTTCTCGCGCGGGTGCAGAAGGGGGTTGGCTTTGGGGCCCTGCTTCAAGGCCTTTGGCGGATGGGCGAGGAAGCAGTAGGAATCAGCGGTTTCCGAGAGGGTCTGGCTTATCCATGTACAACCTAAACTCAAAGGAGGGGTATACGAACATGAGCAAGAAGACGCGTCTGATGGTTGTGATTGCGCTGGGTTTTGCCTGCACGCTGCTTAGCTTTGGCTCCTCGATGGCTCTTGATCTCACGAGCGATCACTATTTCAAAGTTGGTGTCACTGGACCTGTGTCTGTGGTCGTCACGTCCCCCAACCTGGTCCTCGATGTGACCGTCACGAATCAATTGAACCCCTGCCCTTGGTGGGATTCAGAGTGTGATCCATTTCTGCCTCGCGGTGATGCTCCATGGTTGGGAAGTCTGCAGGTTCTCGTCGTTGATCCCTTCACCGGAGCGAGGGTGGCTGGGCCTCAGACAATTACTGTGAATGAGCAAATCCAATACCAGTACACGATCACTAGACAGATCACCGTTGCCATACCCATGCGGC
>CALBZH010000892.1 GCA_937889795.1 uncultured Syntrophobacteraceae bacterium
CCCCAATGACGGCACTTTCTGCCCGGTGCCCCCTCATAGCTCCCCTTCGCGATGGGCAAACCGCGGGTAGCAGTCGATGCATGGACATCCTGCCCACAGCACGCCATCGACAGCATCGGTTCGGCGGTCGGCATCTCACTTCGCGCGGAACAGCTCGGAATAGGCCCCGTAGCCTTCCTTTTCCAGGTCTGCCGCAGGGATGAAGCGAAGAGATGCCGAGTTCATACAATATCGCAGGCCGGTCGGGGGAGGCCCGTCCGGAAACACGTGACCCAAGTGGGAATCCCCGTGCTTGCTTCGCACTTCGGTCCGAGTCGTGAAGAGGCTGCGATCTTGCTTTTCGACGATGTTCCCGGGCTCGAGCGGTTTGGTGAAGCTGGGCCACCCGGTCCCCGAATCGTACTTGTCGAGGGAGCTGAAAAGCGGCTCACCCGAGACGATATCCACGTAGATTCCCTCTCTCTTGTTGTCCCAATACTCGTTCTTGAAGGGAGGCTCCGTGCCCTCATGCTGGGTGACTTTGTACTGGAGCGGCGTCAGGCGACTTCGGATTTCCTCGTCGCTTGGCTTGGCATAAGGGCCTGAGCCTCGGCCCGATTCTTCGTGCAGGCTTCGCGTGGGCTGCCCCATGGATTTCCCCCATACCTTCGACAGAAACTGATCCCGCCCGCTATTGAACCGGTAGTAGTTGTAGCGAATCGGGTTCTTCTTGTAGTAATCCTGGTGATAGTCCTCCGCCCGATAGAAGACGTTGAGCGGAAGGATGTCCGTCACGACCGGCTTTTGAAACCGCCCCGACTGCTGCAGCTCCCTCTTGGACGCTTCGGCCACCTCCCTCTGCTCCTCGTTGCGGTAGAAGATGGCGGACCGATACTGGCCTCCACGGTCCACAAACTGACCGCCCCCATCGGTCGGATCGACATGCTTCCAAAAATACTCCAAAAGCTCCTTGTAGGAGACTCTGGCGGGATCGAATGTAACCTGCACGGCCTCGACATGACCCGTTTGGCCTGCCGAGACTTGCTCATAGGTGGGATCGACCCGCGTGCCGCCGGTATAACCGGACACCACTTCAACCACGCCATCCACCTTTTCGAAATCCGATTCCGTACACCAGAAGCACCCCCCCGCAAAGACGACCTGATCGAGCGCTGTTTCCTTTTTCTCCATTGTCACCTCCCCGGAGCGGCTCTTATTGGCAGAAAGGGCCGCCACCGCAAAGCCCACGGCAAGAAGAAGGGCTGCAGCCACCAACATGATGCTTTTCATGGAGCTCCCCTTTTCGATACGCACGCATTTCTCGCTTGTTTGAACCTGCACCCTCGCGCGGTTTGGACCTGAGATCGTAACATCACGAAGGACCACTTCACCCATTCCGTCCTTCCATGGGAGATAGTAAGACCGAGCACCTCCGGCGGCCACTCTCAATCTGCATGCGTAAGCCATCAACACCCTGCCAGTGCACCACGGCGAAAGTCATCAAGCATACGGACGCGATGCCAGATGCTAGATGGTAAAGACCGCCACGATTGCGCGTTCGTTTCATCTAGCATCCGGAATCTGGCATCCGGCATCGATCTCGTACGGGTGCAGAACTGCTGCCGCGCTGTATCAGGGACTCGATCTCCGAGTGCATCCCGAGCACGATTATTGTACGATCGTGGCCGCAACCCATTGGAACCCTGCTGACACGGAGGTTGGAGTGACCATCGGACAGACGCTGAAGAACCTGTGCATCCACCATGTGCTCGAAGCATTGAGCAACGGACTGAGCCATTACTCGGGGCCGAGTCGTGCCGCCGTGCTCTATGCCGAGCATGCGGACGACCCGATGCGGGTTCTCGATCCCCAAGAACTGCTCCGGGGCCACGAGCCGATTCTCAAGGAGCTTTATCTCGATTCCGGTAACTGGCGCGCGATCCGCCCCCATTTTGGGAATTCCCGACTCTGTGGACTCATTCAGCCCGAAAAGAACCTGCAGCTCGCCGGCTTGATTTCCTTCGGGGGCAGAACACGCTCTGTCTTTTATCAGATGTGGTTCACGGAGCATCATCCGGACATGTGCTCGACCGGCCCAACCGAGCGATGGCTGGAGCATACCGCCTGCCTGTTGTCAAGCGACTTCGCCACCGAAGACGCCTTCTTCACCGGCACCTCCCGGTACGTCCTTCGGGAGTACGCCACCCATGCCGTCCGCGATCATCTTCGCGACGAGATCAACATCCGGTTCGGGTGGGATGTCAGGATGGAGATTTATCCGATCTTGGACGCCATACTGGGGATTTCGAAGACCCCCGAGGAAGGGTCTTGGCCACGCGGCAACATGGCCTTTACGGAGCCGCGGCTTCTCCCTCAGATCCGGTTCCTCATCGAGTTCCCGACGTTTGAAAGACCGAGCATCAGGAAGTTCAAGCACATACGAAAGCTCATCACGGCGGTGGAAAGCTCGGACCGAATACTGGTCTCAGACGGTGTGGCTGTGATCGGGATAGCCACCGGGCCGATACCGGACTGTCACATCGCTGCCGAGTACCGCGGGGGATATGGGTTTCTTCGGCTCGGAGGGAGGCCCTTCTGCAGCTTTTCTGACGGCGGCTTTCATTCTTCCAACAGAAAGCCCAATCTGGTCCTTCTCGAAGAATCCCTCATCGCGACCAATTTCGATTCGGCCAACGCTCACATTCTGTTCAGGATCGTCACCGAAATCGTCAACAGCGCTTACGAGCAACGGCACGGATGCTCCATCGTGCTCGATCTCGGCGCCGGACCGCGCACGTTTGCCGAGCAGCAGCTCGTTTCGCCCGTTGATTTGCAGAACGAGCAAGGCATCAGCCTTGCCAAGGCCCTGTCCAGAGTGGACGGCGCTTTGCATATCGGATCGGATCTTCAGCTCCATGCATTTGCATGCCTCCTGGACGGTCTTGCGGTCCCGGGGGAAGACCGCGCACGCGGAGCCAGGTTCAACTCGGCGCTTCGATTCACGGCCATGCACGACAACCTCGTCGTCGTGGTCGTCTCATCGGACCGTCCGGTATCCATCATGCAAGGAGGAGTTGAGCTGACGGCTGTCTGTGAGTGGCATTCGTTCTCGGAATGCATCACGACTCCGCCAACCTTGGAAGAGTGGCTTGCGCAATCGTGAAACCGCGCAGGAAGGAAGCCCGGGCCGCTGCGGCATGTGGCGATTCGGGATATCATGTGGCTGATTTCGGGGGACACCCATGAAAGTCGGTTATCAAGGCACCTTACAGCGAACCATGATCGTCTATTTTCTCCTCATCGGATTTGCCTCCTGCCTGGTGGGCACGGAATTCGTCCTGGATGTTCACAAGCAGGAGCTGCGCACCCAATTGATCCAAAACTTCCAACAGCTCAGCCACGACAATATCCCGTTCGATGAGGCGTTTCGACCGCTTCTGTCCATTCGCAACAAGGCCATCCTGATGGTGGCAGTCATCTTGTTCGTGGTCGTGATCGTCCTTTCCATGTTCATTAAGAACATCACGGAACCCCTCCAGCACATGATCGAGGTCGCAAAAAAGATCTCTCAGGGAGACCTGAGCCGTACCGTCAAAATTCATGCTCAAAATGAACTGTCAGAGCTTGGAAGCACCGTCAACGAACTGACGAGCAACCTGCAGGAACTGATCCTGCTCTCGGAAGATCTGAGTCACTCCAGCAGACGCTTCATGGGAAGTGTGGAGGAAATCGTTGAAGGGGAACTTGACCGGGTGCCTTCCGTGGAGACTGTCCGCAGGGAAATGGGGGCTTTGAGCTCCAAGATCAATGTGCTTGAGCAGATCCTGCATGAGTTCAAGCTTTACGGCATCGAGCGAGCCTGAAATGCTGCCTGCCTGGTCAGCCTTTCCTGCGGGGATCTGTATCGCCACGGTCGTCATGACTGTCGGGTTCGGAGGCGGGATTCTCTGGATGCCGTTTCTGCTGATCGGCCTCAAGCTGGACCCCGGGACGGCTATTTTGACGTCCCTTCTGATTCAGACAACGGGAACGGCTTCGGGGACCTTTGCCAACATCCGACACAAGAGGACCGACAACCGGCTGGCCCTGCTGCTTCTTGCCATCGCCATCCCCGGGGTGACTCTCGGCGCCTTCATCGCCCATCGCCTGACCCTATCGCACATCGAGCTCATCATCGGCGTCGTCTCCTTAACGACGGCTCTCTTGTTCGTCTCCTCCAACCAGAAATATGACGAGGAAGGCCAGTCACGGGTGGATCCCAGGGCCGCCGTGCGGCATTCGTGGATCGCCGCGGTGGCAGCCGTGGCAAGCGGAATGTTGACGATCAATATCGGTGAATGGCTGGTCCCCATCATGCGCAAGAAGATGCAGCTGAGAATGAGCACCGCCATCGCCACCTGCATCATGGTCACCTTCGGGCTTTCCCTGCTGGGCGCCCTCTCGCACCTCGCCCTATCCAGCCGTCCCAACTGGCCCATTCTCCTCTGGGCCATGCCGGGAGTCATGATCGGTGGTCAGCTGGGAGCACGCCTGGTCACCCAGATCGATGAGCGACTCCTCAAAGAGCTCTTCATTTTCATCCTGACACTGATCGGCATCCATCTTGTGTATAGCTCCTACCCGGGTTGAGCTTGGCCGCGGACCTATCCCTCCCGGAAGGCCTTGTAAGCGTTGATGAGCCCATTGGTCGATGCGTCGTGAGACGTGACCGGCTTGTCGCTTTTGAGCTCGGGTAGAATCCTGTTCGCCAGCTGCTTCCCCAGCTCCACGCCCCATTGGTCGAAGCTGAAGATGTTCCAGATGACGCCCTGCACGAAGATCTTGTGCTCGTACATGGCGATGAGGCTGCCCAAGGTTCGCGGCGTGAGCTTCCTGAACAGGATGGAATTCGTGGGCTTGTTGCCATCGAACATCTTGTAAGGATAGAGGCGCTCGACCACCTCCGGGGGCTTTCCTTCCTTGCGCAGCTCCGCGATAGCCTCCTCGGCGGTCTTGCCATTCATCAGCGCCTCGGTCTGGGCAAAAAAGTTCGAGAGCAGAATGGCGTGGTGCTCGCCAATGGGATTGTGGGTTACGGCGGGCGCCAGAAAATCGGCGGGAATGAGCTGCGTCCCCTGATGAATAAGCTGATAAAACGCATGCTGGCCGTTGGTCCCGGGCTCGCCCCAAATGACCGGCCCCGTCTCGTAACTCACTTTCTGTCCTGATCGATCCACCGACTTGCCATTGCTCTCCATGTTACCCTGCTGAAAGTAGGCCGGGAACCGGTGCATATACTGGTCGTAGGGCAAAATGACTTCGGTGCGGGCTTCGAAGAAATTCGTATACCAGATGCCGAGGAGCGCGAGGATCACCGGGATATTCTTGGAGAATTCCGTATTCCGGAAGTGGAGGTCCATGTCATGCGCCCCATCGAGCAGTTCCGAGAAGCGATCGAACCCCACACTGCAGGCAATGGAAAGACCGATGGCGGACCAAAGCGAGTAGCGCCCTCCCACCCAGTCCCAGAATCCGAACATGTTCTCGCGGTCAATGCCGAAGGCTTCCACCTTTTCAGCATTGGTCGAGATGGCGACGAAATGCTTCGCCACGTCCTTGGAGTCGCTGCAGGAAGACAGGAGCCAATCCCTTGCCGTGAACGCGTTCGTCATCGTCTCCTGGGTGGTGAAGGTCTTGGAGGCAATCATGAACAGCGTCGTTTCAGGGTCGAGACGCTTCAGCGTTTCGGCGATGTGGGTTCCGTCAACGTTCGAAACGAAATGAGCTTTCAAACGATCGGCGGCGTAAGGCTTAAGACATTCGGTCACCATCACCGGGCCCAGGTCGGATCCTCCGATCCCGATATTCACGATGTCCGCAATGGGCCGGCCCGTCCAGCCTTTCCATTCCCCCGACCGCACCCGTTCCGAAAACCCTCTCATTTTCTCCAGCACGCCGTTGACCTCGGGCATGACATCCCTACCATCGACGAGGATGGCTTGCCCGGAGCGGTTCCGCAATGCCACGTGCAGCACCGCCCGATCTTCTGTCTCGTTGATTCGATCACCCGAGAACATGCTTTCGATGGCCTGCTTGAGCCCCACTTCCTCGGCCAGCCCGACGAGAAGCGTCATGGTCTGAGAGAGATCGGAAGAGCACACGTCTGAACTCCAGTCACGAGTGGATATCT
>CALBZH010000893.1 GCA_937889795.1 uncultured Syntrophobacteraceae bacterium
GACATCTTTGCGATCTATGCGTGCATCCCGGTTCAATTCCGTTGGCTGGCCAAGGAGGAGCTGTTCCATGTTCCAGTCCTGGGACCGGCCATGAAGGCCTGCGGCGCCATCCCCATCGATCGGGGGGATCGGAGGAAGGCCTTTGAGAGCATCAGTCAGGCGGCAGCCAAAGTGCGCACCGGGACCTCCATCGTGATCTTTCCGGAAGGGACACGGAGCACGGACGGAGTGCTTCAGGGGTTCAAGACGGGAGGCTTCATCCTGGCCATCAAGTCGCAACAGCCCATGCTGCCGATCAGTATCAGCGGCTCCCACAAGATCCTTCCCAAGCGCGGTGAGTGGATGATTCAGCGGGGAACGATTCGTATGACAGTCGGAGATCCCATCTCCACCAGAGGCTTGACGAATCGAGATCGAGACCACCTCATGAAAGCCGTGAGGGATGCAATCCGCAAGCATCTCCCCGAGAGCGAAGGTGGGATGCTTCCGGACCCTCCCCCTTCCGATTCGTCCCTTTCTCGCCCGGTAGAAGGTGTCAATCATGCCGCCTGAGCGCGTTAACGGAGAGTCCCTGGTACGTCTGATCCCCATGGGAGGTCTTGGGGAGATCGGGCTCAATACGATGCTGGTGGAGTACGGTCCTGACAGCATTCTGATCGATGCGGGTCTGATGTTTCCCGAAAACGACATGCTGGGAATTGACATCGTGATTCCCGATTACAGCTACCTCCAGCAGAGACGGAGCGGCCTTCTGGGCCTGGTCGTGACCCATGGGCACGAAGACCATATCGGTGCGATCCCTTTCCTGCTTCGGGAATTCCAGGTGCCCATATACGCCACCGCGCTGACGCTGGCCCTGATTCGGGAGAAGCTGCGCGAGCACGGGCTGATCGAGCGCTCTACCCTGCTGGAGATCGCGCCGCGGCAGACGTTCTCCTTGGGGCCGTTTACCATCGAGCCCATTCAGGTCTGCCACAGCATTCCCGACTGTGTGGGGCTGGCGATCAGAACCCCTGTGGGAACATTCATCCACTCCGGCGATTTCAAAATCGACCACACGCCCATTGACGGTCGGCGCTTCGATATGGCCCGATTCGGCGCCTATGGCGAAGAAGGCGTCCTGGCTCTCTTTTCGGACTCGACGAACGTGGAACGGCCGGGGTACACTCTTTCCGAAAGAGACGTGGGAGCCACGCTGCACGAGGTTTTTCAGGAGTGCACCGGACGCATCATTGTTGCGGTATTCGCAAGCAACCTCCACCGCATCCAGCAGGTCATTCATCTCGCACGGGCCTTCGGTCGCAAGGTTCTCCTCAACGGCAAGTCCATGGTCGCGAACGTCCGCATTGCGCGTGATCTCGGCTCCATCGATTTTCCCCCCCACGAGGAAATCCAGTTGTCGGATCTCCCCCGCATGGAAGACTCGGAGGTGCTCCTGTTGACGACCGGCAGCCAGGGCGAGCCCATGAGCGCCCTCAGCCGCATGGCGTTCAACGACCACAAGAAGCTCAAGGTCAAACCCGGGGACACCATCGTGCTTTCCTCCAAGTTCATCCCCGGCAATGAGAGGACCATCCAGAACATCATCAACCACCTTTACAGGCAGGGCGCGGAGGTGATTCACGAACAGGTACGGGACATCCACGTTTCCGGCCACGCTTACCGGGAGGAGCTGAAAACGATGATCAACATCGTGCGTCCCCGGTATTTCATCCCGGTGCACGGCGAATACCGGCACCTGGTCAAGCACCGGCAGTTGGCCCAGCTGGTGGGCATGCCGGAGGAACGATGCCTGGTCGTCGAAAACGGCGACGTGGTTGGCTTCGGCCCCGATGGCGTCTCCCTCGGCGAGCGCATTGAAACCGGGCGCATCCTGGTGGACGGGAAGGGAATCGGCGACGTGGGAGGACTGGTCCTGCGAGACCGGCGCCACCTGTCGGAAGACGGCATGGTGGTGGTTTCTGTGGTGATCGACAAAGAAACCAAAGAAATCCTGAGCGGTCCGGACATATTCAACCGTGGGTTCATTCATGAGGAAACCAAGCCCGAGCTCTTGGAAGGAGCACAGTGTGTGATCCTCGAGATTTTCGACCGACTCCATGAAGCGGGCCTCGAATGGGATTGCCCCGACCTCCAAATGGAAATCCGAAGAGAGCTGAAGCGCTTCTTC
>CALBZH010000894.1 GCA_937889795.1 uncultured Syntrophobacteraceae bacterium
GTTATGACCACCAGATCCGGGAACTTGTCCTTGATGGCCTTAACGGCCTGCTGCACGACGCCGTCTTCAGCGAACGCCTCGCTGCCGATCTCGTCCTTATTGCTCGGAAGGCCGAACAGGAGAATCCCGGGAATGTGGAGGGATGCGACGGACTGGAGCTCGTCGAGCAAGCGGTCGGCGGACAGCTGATAGACTCCGGGCATGGACTTCACGGGGATCTTGGCATCCCGGCCGGGAAGGACGAACAGGGGGTAGATGAGCTGATCGACCGTCAGCACGGTTTCGCGGATCATGCGCCGCAGGTTCTCGGTCCGCCGAAATCTTCTGGGGCGATAATAGGGATAATGCATAGGGCTCCTTCGCTCGATTGGGTTCCTCTCCTGAACGCTTTCGAGAGAACCACTATCACAGAACCACGAAACAGAGAAAGCACGAATGGATGATTCGTGCTTTCCTGGCAAAGCTTCCGGCAATGGGGCGGTTAACGTCGGATCCTCACTTGACCAGACCGACTTCTTCGTCTGTCAGGTAGCACGCCGGGTCGCAAGCCCAAAGATCTCCCGTGGCGGCTTCCGCGCGAACCCTGAAATTCCCGCCGCAGACGTCCAGCCACTTGCAGACCGCGCAACGGCCCTTGACGTATTTTTTCTTCTCCTTGAGTCGGGCCATGAGGTCGTTGGAGAGATCGCTCCAAATCTCGCTGAAGGGCCTTTCCCGCACGTTGCCGAACGAATAGTGCCGCCAGAACTGATCGGCATGAACGCTGCCGTCCCAGCTGATGCAGCCGATGCCGCGCCCCGAGCTGTTGCCTTCGTTCATCTGGAGTAGCTCGAGCACTTCCGGAGCACGGGGCGATTGCTCCTTGAGCATCCGAAGGTACAGGTAGGGCCCATCCGCGTGGTTGTCCACGGTGAGCACTTCCTTGGCCTTGCCGCGATCGTGCAGGTCCTTGGTGCGGTCGATGATGAGGTCCACGGCTTCCCGGGTTTCCTCGTGGGACAGGTCTTCTTTCATGAGCTTGCTGCCGCGTCCCGCGTAGACCAGGTGGTAGAAGCAGACCCGAGGGATGTTCTCCGCTTCGAGCAGATCGAAGATGGGGCCGATCTCACCCGCATTGCGTCGATTCATGGTGAATCGGAGTCCCACCTTGATGCCGGCCTCCTGGCAGGCACGGATCCCGTTCAGGGCCATCTCGAAGGCGCCTTTGACGCCGCGGAACTTGTCGTTCACGTCGTTGAGGCCATCCAGACTGATACCGACGTAGGAAAGGCCCACCTGCTTGAGCTCCGTGGCCACGACGGGCGTGATCAGGGTTCCGTTGGTCGAGATGACCGCGCGCATTCCTTTTCCCACCGCATAGGCAGCCAGCTCGGTCAGGTCCGGACGCATGAGCGGCTCTCCGCCCGAGAACAGCACCACCGGGGCACCGAACCGGGAAAGGTCATCGAGAACCTTCTTGCCTTCCTCGGTGGACAGCTCGTCGGGAAACGCCTCGTCCCGGGCGTGGGCGTAACAGTGGACGCACTTGAGATTGCAGCGGCGGGTGGCGTTCCACACGACGACGGGCTTCTTGTCGGCCGAGAACTGCAGGAGATGCGACGGCAGAAGACCGCTGTGGCGCCCGTAGCGCAGGGCATCGGAAGGCTCCACCGTGCCGCAGTACAGTTTGGAGATGCCAATCATGGGTTGTTTCGCTCCATCAGACGAGGTTGAGTTTTGTGGTACCGTCGGGATCGACGCGGTGAGAGTCGGGCTTTCGATAGTGCTCTCGAATCAGCTCTTCCATATACCCCTGCGGGTCGAGCACCGCTTTCCGGGGCAGTACGAAATGGCTCTTGCCGCTTCGCTCATGGATCAGCTTGAACCCATAGTCGAAGTCTCCAGCGATCTCGTTGCACAGCGCGACCGCCGTCGTGCCCCGCTGAAGGGCTTCCTTAATGAGCTGGTTGACTGCTTCGGCGTCGAGCTCGATGCGAACGCCGTGACTCTCGAAAAAGCCGTCTTCAAAGACGCGGATCTGATTGTACAGGAGCAGCACCTCATCGAAGACGGACTCGAGGGGTTGGTCCGTTCGTATGTGACGATCCAGGACGACTTCCACACGGTCCGGCGTGAACACGAGCGGATAGTTGTCCAGGTAATGAATGCGCTTCGTGGTCATCAGGTCGCGCAGCTTCTGTTTTTCCTGATCGAGAATGGCCTGATGACGTCGCAGGAGCTCGGGGTCATCGGGGTTCGCCAGGAGTCGCGCAAGAGAGCCTTCCGGATCCTCGACAACCTCGAGCGTCACCACCAACTGCCGGATCCTCGTGCTTGGGAGCCGCTTCTCGAAGGGGAGCAAGGCCCGCTCAATGACGCTCACCAATCCCCGCGCGCCCGTTTTCTCCTCGAAAGCCAGCTCGGCCAGCCGCCTCAGGGCCTCGTCTTCGAAGCGGATGTCGATCCCATACGACCTGAAATCTTCCTTCTTCCCGAGGACGATCGGGCTGTTGGGGTTCTTCAGGACCTGATAGAGATCCTCGACCTCGAGAGGCTCGAGCACTGCCAGGACAGGAAGCCGCCCGACGAATTCGCTTTCAAAACCGAAGGCGATCATATCCTCGGCTTTGGCGAAGCGGTTGAGCCGCACATCGTCTTCGCGGCTGTGGATTTGGGCTCCGAAGCCGATTCCCTGCTTCTGCATCCGTTTCTTGACGAGAGGACCGAGCCCGTTGAAGGCGCCGCTCATGATGAACAGGATATTTTTCGTATTGACGGTGCGCTTCTCGCGTTTTCCCGTTTTTCGGAAGCTTTCCAAGGCTTGAAGCTGGGAGATGGGGTCGTGGGGGACCTTGAGGTCGACGTCGGTCTCTTCCATGGGTTTGAGGAGAGCCCGCTGCACTCCGGCACGGGACACATCGGGACCGATGATGGCGCTGGATGAGGCGATCTTGTCGATTTCGTCGATGTAGACAATGCCGTATTGAGCCAGCTCGATGTCTTCCCCCGCCTCGACGACGAGCTCCCGCACTAAATCTTCAACGTCCCCGCCCACATACCCGGTTTCGCTGAATTTGGTGGCATCCCCTTTGACGAAGGGAACCCCCAGCTTCTTGGCGATGAGCTTGATCAGGTAGGTCTTGCCGACCCCTGTCGGGCCGAGGAGCAGGATGTTGTTCTTGATGCGTCCCACCGTGCGATCGGCCGTGGCCTTCGGGTTGCGATGCTGGTACCGGATGCGGTTGTAGTGAGTGCAAATCTTCGTCGCAAGGATGGCCTTGGCGTCTTCCTGCTTGATCACGTATTGGTTCAGGTAGGCTTCGAGCTCCTCCGGCTTCATGTCGAACTTGATCTTTTCAGCGCCGCCGGTTTTCTTGGGCTCCTCTTTTACCTCGTGGGGCTGCGGCATCATCATGGGGGAGATCACTTTGATCCGATAGCCGTACTTCTTGCTCAAGTATTCACTGAGCTCTTTTTCAAGCTCGTCCTGATTGGGCAGTTTTGGGGCGTCATCAGCCATTTGAGCTTCCTTCCATGTGGAGAGACCTGACACGCCGCAATGGCCATCAGCATTTGAAGTATAAGGGCTGGAGCAGCCCTTTTCAACCAGGCCTCCAGGCTGGTGGGAGGAGCCAGGAAGAGGACTCCCATCCCATCGGGACGGGGGACGAGCGGCTGGCGTTCGTGGTCGACCACGGCCGATCCAGGGACAGCGGATGCTGGCGATCATTCAGGCGGGCGTTCCTCCGATGGATGGCCAAACTCCTCCAAGGCCTGAGGAATAAGGCGGCGAATGAACGATCCGCGGTCGGATTCAAAGGTCTCCATGTAGTCCACATAGGCCGGGTGCGTCGCGGCCATAGTCGGCGTCCAGTGCTGCATGGAGACGTATTTGGTTGAAAACTCGAGAATGAGGTCGACGATCGGGACATGGAACAGAGGAGAGTCGTCCAGCCACCCCATCCGCCGCATGGCCTGGAAGCGAAGGTTATCCAGGAGGAACAGGGCGATGTCCATGACCAACAGCCGCTCCTTGTTTTCCAGGTAATAGAAGCGCGGTCCCAGCCCGAGCCCGAGCACCCCCATGATGCAGTCATAAAGCGGCATGGAGCCGTCCGGGCCGCCGCGGGAAAGCTCCTTGAGGGCCGCATCACTCACATCGCGCAGGCAGGTCTGGTCCGTGTAGGTTTCCCCGAAACGATGCTCCCATGACTGAAAGCCTCGTCGTGCGGCCATCTGGCGTCGCTGTTCATTTAGATTCACAATCGCGGCCACGTCTTCACCTCATTCTTCAAAATACGTCTGCGGAGAAGCGAAAAATCTCGGTTTCCGGTTTCATCCACGCATTGGCGGGAAGTCCGGCCTTCTTGCACGTCCACTCCAGGAACTGGGTGCGGTCCCAGCCGTGCTCGACGGCCACTTGCGGGAGCAGCAGCCCCGACGCGTATCCCTTGCGGATATAAAGGCCGTGCGTTCCGACTTCGATCATTTCGGGGTCCTCAACCCGCTCAAGGGGTGTCAGAACGGAAATCTCCACGTGCAGGTCGTCCAGCTCCTCGGGGCTGACGGCGCAGAATCGAGGGTCCGAGAAGGCAGCCTGAACCGCCATGCTCTTCACCGTTTCGATCAAGGGCTCTCGACCTTCGATCATGCCGATGCATCCCCGAAGCTCCGTGCCTTTGTGCAGACAGACAAAAGCTCCGCGCGGCTCGCCAAGTTTTCCCGATTCCATCGGAGACTCCGGAAGAGCCTCGCCGAGGCACCGGGAACGAATCGCCCCCATTGCCATTTCGTGAAGTGTCTGCTTTTCGGCATCTGAAAGCCCCAGGCTCACGCCGACTTTGCTGCGTCCGCCCTCGACGCCTGGCGTTTTCGCAGACTCAGGGGCTCGGTAGAATGCCGCTGCAAGGTAACCCACGACTCCCCGCTTGTCGCCGCTCACGTCCCCCGAATTGGCGTAGTGAAGCACCTTGGCCTTGCTTGCCCCCATGAGCCTGCTCGCCAGCATGACCGTCATCATCGGACCGGCGCCGCACGCCTCGCAGTCGCCCCGCTGCAAATGACCGTGCAACCCCTTTGGGTCGAAACGATCGATGCACTCCGAAACCACCTGATCAAGCCGCTTGGCTTCGGCATACGGGTGATAGTGGGATAGGTCGCTGCTTGCCACGAGAAGGATCCGCTGCTCGCCGCACGCATCGGCGATGACGCGGGCGAGCTGCTCGCAGAATTCGAGCGACTGGTCCGCCATGATAACCGGGGTCAGCCGAAAGTCCCGCAGCAGGACCTGGAGAAACGGGAGCTGGATTTCGAGGGAGTGCTCTTCAGCGTCCGCTTCCGGGACGAACCGAACCAGGGATGGATGTTCCAGGAGTGCTTCTACGAGGGGTTGATCCAGCGGCACAACGCCGAGGGGCGTGCGATAGCCCCCCAGCGTGTAGACGCTCGCTCCTTTGAAATAAGCCCTGTGGCTGGGGGCCAGAATCATGACGCGGTCGAAATGCCGCTCCTCCAGGAGCTTGTACGCGTGAGCGGCGACGCCCCCCGAGTAGACGTAGCCGGCGTGAGGGACGACGAGCCCCACGAGCTCCCCGGGGACCGGACCTGGCTTGGCCTGGCCGATATAGCGGGAGATCTCATTTCTCAGCGCCTCGGGGCGACCGGGGTACCACGTTCCTGCGATGACCGATTCCCGAATCCTCTCTTCAGCCATGTCTTTTCCCCTTCATGGATAGTCTCACCTGTTAGATCCTTCCTTGATATGATGGCCTGCTCCTTTCACCACCACCAAGGTGATGTCGTCATGCTGAGGCGCTGTCTGACGGAAATCGGCCAAGGACGCGAGGATTGATTCGATGATCCCTTCCGCGGACAAGTGGTGCTGCGCCCGCACCAGGGAGCGGAGCCGTTCCTTCCCGTAGGGCGTACCCCCGGGGTCTTCGGTCTCCCAAATGCCGTCGGTACCGATCAGCAGCACCCGGTCGTTGCTCCAGCCGTTGGTCTCGTATTCCGTGAACGGCAGGCTGATGTCCACGCCAAGCGCCGATCCATGTCCTTCCAACTCATGAAACGCGTCGTGCGACGGATCGTAGATGAGGGCCGGGTCGTGTCCCGCCCGCACCCATTTGACCTCGTTGGAATGCGTGTCCATGAGCAGGAGAAAGAGCGTCATGAAGGAGTCCGTGCGGCGGGCGTCGAGGCAAAGCAGGGTGTTCACGTCCTGAACGACTTCCGCTAGAGTGCCCGGTTTGAACATGCGGCTTCGGAGGAAGGCGCGCACCGTGGCCATCAGCAGGGCAGCCCCGATCCCGTGCCCCACGACGTCGCCCACCGCCACGGCGAGCCGGTGCGCTCCAATGCCAGGGAATTGGATAAAATCATAATAGTCGCCTCCCGTTTCATCACAGTAGACGCTTTTTCCCGCCACGTCGAGCAGCGGCAGCGCCGGCGGTGCCTCCGGAAGGAGACTCTGCTGCACTTCCATCGCCACGTCCAGGGCTTCTTTGAGGCGCAGCCGCTCTCCGAGCTGGGAGGCCATCCGGTTGAAGTCTCGGACCAATTGCCCCACCTCCCCGTCGCCGTTTCCAGGTTGGGGGAGCATGATGTCGAGCTGACCCGCGGCGATCTGCCCGGCCGCGTTGGACACGGTTTTGATGGCGGCGACGGCCCGTCCGGCAATGAAGCGGATGAGCATGACGGTCAGGACCACGAGCGCCATGCCGGCGATCATGAAATAAGTGCGGAAGGTTATGATTGGGGCGAGCACCTCCCGACCGGGAGCGACCAGGACAATTGTCCAGGGGGCCTCCTGAAGGCGATAGAAGCCGCTGACAGTGACTGGCGGGCGCCCGTCTCCCTGGATCGTGCCGTACGGCTTTTCGCGCAGGGCTTTCAATGTCGCCTTGTCGATGACACCCGCATCGCATTCGGGACGCTGCTTTCCTTCATGGGTGCAAACCAATACGTTGCCGTCATCATCCACCAGCAACCCTTCGTGTCCTTGCCATTCGCTGAAGGCGATCACGTTGGCGATGAGGTAATCGAAGCGCACGGAGACTTCGAGTCGGCCGACCAGCGTCTCGGACTGATCGTACATCTCGGAGACGATGGTCACGCTCTGATGCGCGCGGACCGCGTCGTAGCGGGGCGGCGACACCTCCACGTGGCACCAGGCGCGGACCCCGTGGTGCTGACCGGAAGCAGGATCCTCTTCTCCGCCACCGCCGTCATCGACCTCGCAGGGAGATTCGATCTGGGTGTCGTCTTGTCCGAAATTCGTCAGACGCACTTCATCCACCCCCTCGTGCTGTTCGAGCTCCAGGAGAATCCAGTCCTGGATGGCGCGAGTTCGGGGCTCACGGCGGGCATTCGAGTACATCTCGAGGTATTTCTTGACCTCGCCCAAACGCATGTCGATCACGTGCGCGAATTTGCTCATCTTGAGGATTGCCGCTTCCTGCCACTGCCCGAGCAGCACGTTGCGGGAGTAGAAAAAGCCGGCGGATCCTCCAACGAGCAGCAGAGCCGCCACGGGCAGGATGAGGTAGAAAACCAGCTGTTGTTGCAGGGTTTTGGGTCTGAGCATCGTCTACAACCTGAAGTGAGTCACGTCGAGCACCTGTCTAATGCAATATACAACAGCATAATGTATATTCTTCCCGCAAGGTAGAGTGAAGAGGGAGACCCCGCCGTGTCCCGCCCCTCAGCAGGAGCTCAAGACTCCGAGAAACGAACCTCAGGGAGGCCAAGACGACGATGCGTCGGAAAGAGGCCAGGAGCGACGATCTCAAAGCGCTCGCAGAAGTCTCCGGTCTGATCAACTCCTCTCTAGACATCCAGGAGGTCCTGCGCAATGCCATGACGTGCGTGCAGCGCTTCATGGACGCCGAGGCCAGCTCCATCTTCGAGATCGATCCCGCGTACGGTGAGCTGTTTTTTCGCCTGGCCTTGGGAAGCGCCGCGAGCAAGACGGCGGATGTGCGCCTCAAGCCGGGGGAGGGAGTGGCCGGATGGGTCGCTCGGACCGGGCGCCCCCTCATCATTGCCGATGCCCAACAGGACCCTCGCTTCAGCAGGGTGGTGGATGACGTGACGGGATTCAAGACCCGCTCCATCCTTTGTGTCCCGCTCATCAACAAGGGGAGGCTGAATGGGGTCCTCGAGGTCTTGAACAAGCGCGGCAAGAGTGGGTTCAATGAGGAAGATCTGGAGCTCCTGACGATTCTGGCCAATCAGGTATCCACCGCCTTGGAGAATGCACGCCTCTATGCGAGACTTCAGGACCGATGCACGAGCACCGAGGACCAGCTGAAGACGACTCAGGAGCGACTCGCCCAGTCGGAATGGCTCGCTGCATTGGGACGCCTCTCCCAGGGAGTGGCGCACGAAGTCCGCAATCCGGTCATGGTCATCGGTGGTTTCGCCCGCCGTATGCAAAAGCAGTTCAAAGAAACGAGCCCGGCTCGCAAGACCCTCGAGATCATCATCGAGGAAGCCGAGCGTTTGGAGAACATGGTGACCGCCATCGATGAGCTCTACACCATGAGACAACCCGTCTTTGAGCAGCTGTTTGTGGAAGAAGTGCTGTCAGCCGTGCTGAGCCAGCTTGAGCCTGAGATTCTCGCTCACGGCATCAGAGTGGAGTGGGCCGACCCTCACGGCCAAACCGTTATCCTGGCAGATCGGGCCTTAATGGAGCAGACATTTCACAATGTTGTCCAGAATGCCATCGAGGCCCAGTCGGATGGCGGGAGGTTGGAGGTCGAGATCTTCGCCGAGCTCGGGTGGGTCACGGTCCGCGTGCGTGACAGCGGGATTGGGATCCCGGCGGACGTCCTGCCAACCGTATTCGAGCCCTTTGTGACGTCCAAGACGCGCGGATTCGGCTTGGGTCTCACGGCCGTCCACCGGATTGTCTGCGAGCACGGTGGGGAGGTGAAAATCGACTCCCAGCCCGGGAAGGGCACCGAGGTGGCTATCAGGCTTCCGCTTGGTCATCAGTAACCCCAGCGTAATCCCAACGGTCTTAAAGCTGGATCCGTCGGCTGCGAGCAGCGTCCGAGCTCCCCTTCAATGAGCCTTGATCCGAAGCGTATTGGCGATGACGGTGAGGCTGCTCGCAATCATCGCGAAGACGGCTATCAGCGGGTTCAGCCATCCGCCCATCGCCAGAGGAATGGCTAGTGCGTTGTAAAAGAAGGCGGCGAAAAGATTCTGCTTGATGATCCGAGTGCTCCCCCGACACAGGTCGAGGATTGCCGGCACCCTCTCCAAACGGTCTCCAAGAACGGTGATGTCCGCGGTTTCGTGGAGGAGGTCCGCGACGCTTCCGAACGCCATACCCACGTGGGCCTGGGCCAGGGCAGCCCCGTCGTTGATGCCGTCACCCACCATGGCAACGGTGAGGCCGAGCGCCTGGCAGTGCTCCACATGCGCAGCTTTTTCGGCGGGCAAGGCCTGGGCGATCCAAGTCCCAAAGCCAAGCCGCGATGCCACGCATTCTGTTGCCGCACGTGAGTCCCCCGAAACCAGGTGTGCTCGGATGCTCCGACTGCTGAGCCCACTCAGGAGGAGGCGTGCATCCGGCCGAATCGAGTCGCCAAACGAGAAGAGCGCGCACACGCTCCCGGCACGAGCCAGTACGACGGGCGTCAGACCGTCCCGCTCCGAGCATTCCAATGCGGATGAAAACGGATCCGAAATCGCAATGCCGTTGGCTTCCATCCACCGCGGACTGCCCGCAAGGACGGGGATGGTGTCGACTCGACCGCTCAGCCCCATTCCGGGGACAGAGCTGAATTCCTCTGCTCGTGTGATCGTGACTCCGGCTTTTTCACATTGGCTGAGGATCTCCCGTGCAAGCACATGAGTCGAGCGGGATTCGAGTGCACCGAGAATCCGCAGCGCTTCTTCGGGTCTCAGTCCGATTGTCACGGTGCTGCGAAGGCGGAAGCGCCCTTCGGTTACGGTACCGGTCTTGTCGAGCACGACGACATCGGTTCTGCTCAGCCGTTCGATGGCCGAAGGGTCCCGAACGATTGCTCCAAGCGATCTAGCCGCCCCAATGGTGGCCACTTTGGCCAAGGGCGTCGCGATTCCGAGCGCACACGGACAGGTGATGAGAAGGACGGTCAACGCCCGGAGGATGGCTTCATCACCGGACGCCCCCGCCATCCAGAGCCACGCGCCGGTCGCCGATGCAAGGCCCAGCACGAACGGGACCATCCGCCGGGTGACCCTGTCGGCGACGAGCTCTGTTGTGTCCTTGCGGGTCAGCGCGTCGGTCATGATCTGAATCATCTGCTGCAATGTGGATGGGCGGCCCGGATGCGAGACACGAACGCGCAGGTTGCCGCTGACAAGCTCCGATCCAGCCAGCACACCGTCGCCAACCCCCTTGGATTTCGGAGTGGACTCTCCAGTCAGACAAGATCGGAAGAGCGTCGTGTAGGGAAAGAGTGTAGATCTCGGTGGTC
>CALBZH010000895.1 GCA_937889795.1 uncultured Syntrophobacteraceae bacterium
CGAGATATCCACTCGTGACTGGAGTTCAGACGTGTGCTCTTCCGATCTCAGGGTCCGAGCCGTGAGAAGGCTTCCTGATCGGGACGGGAGGTTGAGGCTCCGATTGGCCTGAAGCAAGCGAGGCGAGCTTGGAGTCCCTGTCCCGACATTTGCTCTTATCCTTGTAAGCGCCTTCAAACAGAGATTGCGCGGCACATTCCAGAGAGGTCAGCCATGGCCCCACACCGGTCTCCGAATGGACTGCGGTCAATCTCGCGAGTCCAATTCGAATGTCCTCACGTCCTTCACCTTTGTTCAGGTACCACGAGCCGACGCTGTCGATGTTCAGCGCGGCCACTGCCAGGAGGGTGAAGAGGTAAACGAGCCAGGTCCGGACCACCTCAGTCTTCATTGCGTCACCTGTCAGAAGGTCTGCCAATCGGTAGGTTGTTCAATCCTTTCCCCAAAAGACGGCTGAGCGCTAAAACTGGTAATAAATGAACTGTGGGACACCATCGGGCGCGAGCTTCAACAAAAGGACAATCAAAAGGCTGAGAACCACAACCTGAATGGGGGTGGGCAGCATCTGAAGGAAATGGGTCAAGCCCTCCCTGAGCTTCCACCGCAATATCTCATGGAGCAGCACCGCCCCAATGATGAGGAGAACGGCGGCCAAGACAGGAGAGGACAATCCGGCTCCTATCCCATCGAGAGCGAAGATACGCCCGAGGAGTGCAGTCGCCTGCTCCAGACTAGCGGATCCGAAGAAAACCCATCCGATCGTGACAAAGCCGAATGTGGTCAGCCATGAAAACGCGCTCCCGAGCAGCTGCCAGGCTCTTCCAGCCGTTGAGACTGCAAGTGGGTCAAGCGGTTTCGGCTGTGCTCCCGCGAGCTTCCCTCGGAGATCGGCAAAAAGATGCGTCACGATGAGTCCAACGCCATGGTAAAAACCCCAGAGCAGAAAGCTCCATCGTGCTCCATGCCAAAGGCCCCCAAGGGTCATGGTGATCAGAATGTTCACGTACTTGAACGACAGACCACGCCGGTTTCCGCCGAGGGGGATGTAAAGGTAGTCACGCAGCCAGAATGAAAGGGACATGTGCCAGCGATGCCAGAATTCCTTGAGGTTCCTGGCTGAGTACGGATTGTTGAAATTGGCGGGAATCGAGTACCCCAGGAGCATCGCCACGCCGGTGACCAAGTCCGTGTACCCGGAAAAATCGCACAGGATCTGAACGGAATATCCCAGTGCCCCCAGAGCGGCCGTGAACGACGAGAACTCACCGGGATGCTCGAAGACCGGCTGTACCACATGGTCGAAAAGATACGACGACAGCACCAGCTTCTTGGCAAGACCGGTCAGGATCAGGCTGAAGGCCATGCTGCTGGATGCCCTGTCGAGGCGCATGTTTCCGATCTGGGGAACGAAGTCCGGCGCGCGCAGGATGGGACCGCTGAGAATCGTGGGAAAGAAGGCCAGATAGATGAAGAGATCGATCGGAGCCTTCACCACGCGCCGACCGTCCCGGAAGACATCGATCGTGTAAGACAATCCCTGGAAGGTGAAAAACGATATTCCAACCGGGACGGCAACGTCAAATTCGGGCAGGACTGGCTTGATCGCTGTTTGAGCCAGCATCTGATTGAAGAGCTCAAAGAAAAGGTCGTAGTATTTGAAAAAGACCAGCTCTCCTACCCCTATGACGACATGAGCAACAAGAAAAGCCTTGCGAGCAAACGCACTGCGTGCGAGACCGATGCCCAGGCCCAAAGCCCAGGTCCAAACGCTGAAATGAATGAGGAACAGGAGGAAGAGCTGGCTCAAAGCCCCGTAGAAAATGTAAGAGGCACAAAGCAGAAAGATGCGATACAGGGACTTTCGGTCCACGAGGGACCAGTTGAGCAGCAGTACGACAAGCATGAACAAAGCAAACTCAAGGCTGAGCAGGTCCATGTCCGTCCTTGCTTGAGGATTGAATTCCCCTTGGGCGTACAAAGGTCATGCCAGTCGTGGAGACAGCGCTCCACGGGTGTTCAGGCGATCGGGCACGCACCGTACGTGGGTTGGGACGGTCAGATACTGGGGTATTGCGTCAGAAAATTGATCGCCTGCTGCTTCAAACTGATAAGCGGATGACAGGTGTGAGGTCACGGGTCCCAGGAGAGCAGAGCTGTGATACCCGCGGTCACTCTTGCCTCGGGCATGATTGGCTGTGACTTGCCGAAGGCACTTCCTTGATACTGTGAGGTCCGGGGTCTCGTCAAGAGGATGTTTAAGGTCGTCCGGTGATGAACGTCTGGCGGATCACAGACCATGAGCCAGGAGCGTGGTGGCGGCTGCCCCTCGAGATCGGGCAGCGGCCTCTTCTTGACTTTTGTCAGTGAATTCCTAGAATTCGCTCCGTAACCGGCCGAGCTCCACGTGAGTCATGCTTTGAGACGGCAGGCCGGTTTGCTTGTCCAACCCCTTGACAACTGTTGCGGAGGAGCGTCGTCCATGTCGGTGGATGTGAAGCGAATCAACGAGCAAGTTCTCATGGAGAGCCAGACCCTTCAGCGCCTGCGCTCGGAGGTGGAAAACGTCATCGTGGGCCAGCGCGATCTCGTGGAACGATTGCTGGTGGGGATTCTGTGCAATGGCCACGTTCTCATCGAAGGGGTACCGGGGTTGGCGAAGACCCTGATGGTCACGACCCTTGCCAGAGCCATGCAGACCTCCTTCCAACGTATTCAGTTCACTCCCGACCTCCTCCCCGCGGACCTCGTCGGCACCCTGGTCTACAATCCCAAGGATGGGGATTTCACCGTCAAGAAAGGTCCCATCTTCCACCAGATCATCCTGGCCGACGAGATCAACCGGGCGCCGGCGAAGGTCCAGAGCGCGCTTCTCGAAGCCATGCAGGAGCGACAAGTCACCATCGGGGATACGACCTTCCCGCTCGACGAGCCGTTCATGGTGCTGGCCACCCAGAATCCCATCGAGCAGGAGGGCACTTATCCCCTTCCCGAAGCCCAGGTCGATCGGTTTCTTCTGAAAGTGCAAGTGGGTTACCCCACGCGGGAAGAAGAGCACCAGATCCTCAAGCGCATGGCCCGCTCCGCTCCCGACACGGCGGTCGAGCCGGTGCTCTCGCCCGAGGATATCCTCCGATTGCGGGCCTTGAGCGACGAAGTCTACATGGATGAGAAGATCGAGGACTACATCCTGAGCCTTGTTCAGGCGACACGCACGCCGCAGGAGGCAGGGCTCGACATCGGGGACCTCATCCGCTACGGGGCATCCCCTCGAGCGACCATCGGGCTGTGCATGGCATCCAAAGCCTATGCGCTTGTCCAGGGCCGCGGCTACGTGACCCCGCAGGATGTGAAGTCGGTCGGACTCGATGTGCTGCGCCACCGGGTGATCGTGAGCTACGAGGCCGAAGCCGAGGAGAAGACCTCGGAGGACTTGATTCGGCAGATCTTCAACGCGGTTAAAGTGCCATGATTCCCAAAGAGCTGGCCCGAAAGATCCGAGCCATCCAGATTTACACCACCAAAGTCGTGAACGACGTTCTGGCTGGCGAGTACGAAAGCGTTTTCAAAGGGCGCGGCATGGAATTCGACGAGGTGCGCGAATACCAGGTCGGGGACGATGTGCGCTCCATCGATTGGAACGTCACCGCGCGCGCCGGCAAGCCTTTCATCAAGAAATACCGGGAAGAGCGAGAGCTCACGGTCCTCTTTCTCGTGGACCTGAGCGCGTCGGGGACCTTTGGATCCGTCAAGCAGACGAAAAGCGAGCTCGCTGCCGAAATCTGCGCACTCCTGGCTTTCGCCGCCATTCGAAACAACGACAAAGTGGGGCTCATCGTCTTTACGGATCAGGTCGAGCGTTTCATCCCGCCCGGCAAAGGGGCCCGGCATGTCCTGCGGGTCATCCGTGAGATTCTGGGCTTTCGTCCGCGACGCTTTCGAACCGACATTGCCGGTGCGCTGGATTATTTGGGGCGAGTTCAATCCCGACGGGCGGTGGTTTTCCTCATCAGCGACTTTCAGGCTGAAGGCTTCGAAAAGTCCCTTCGGGTGCTCGGGCGCAGACACGACGTGATTGCCGTTTCCGTCTCGGATTCGAGAGAGCTCAGGCTTCCCGATGTGGGCTTGATTGAGCTCGAAGACGCGGAAACGGGGGAAATGGTTTTGATCGACACGGGGAGTCCCGACGTCCGCAGGCGCTACGAGCGGCAAGCGGTGGAGCGGGCTCGAGCCCTCACCGACATGCTGCGCTCCATGGGGGTCGATCAGATTCACGTCGAGACGGGGAAGGCCTATCTTCGGGACATGATGACGTTTTTCCGAAACCGAGAGAGACGAAAATGCGCCTGATCCAACGGCTCACTCTCGCCATCCTGATTCCGCTGCTCGCTTCCTTCACGCTGCCGTCCTGCAAGGAAAACGGGAGGCTCGAAACCGGGGCGCTGAGCCCGAAAACGAACGCGATTCGAAAGGAATTCCGCAAGGGTCCGTTCTGCGTGCGGCTCCAGGCGGACAAGGACACCCTGAGCATTGCGGAGAGCCTTGTCCTGAGCCTGGAAGCCGAGGTTGAGGAGGGCTTCGAGGCCGAGCTTCCGGGCTTTGGTGAGAAGCTCGGCGAATTCGGAATCAAGGACTACCGGGAGGAGCCGCCGAAACTGACTTCCGAAAATAAGCTCTTGTCGAGAAAGACGTACACGTTGGAGCCCTTTCTGTCGGGCGAATATACCATCGAGTCCATGCTGATCCGGTTCCGCAAAAGGTCCGATGGGGTTGGAACGACCGAGGGAGGCCCCGGCCAAGCTCCGGCTTTCGATGAGGAGATTGCGACGGAGCCTGTTACCATCAAAGTCACCTCCCTTCTCGAGAAAGACCAGAAAGAGCTGGCGCTCAACCCCATCCGGGGTCCAGTCAATCTTCCATCTGGGTCCATTCCCTTTTCTCTGGCTCTTGGGTTTGTCGTCGTCGCGCTTGTCGGGGCAGGGTTCGTTCTCTTTTTCCGAAGCCGGCGGGGCAGGAGCCTTTGCCAGGAAGCTCCGCCCATCCCCCCGCACGAGCTCGCCTACGCGCAGCTGGAGGAGATCCTCGACGAAAAGCTCATCGAGCGCGGCCTGGTCAAGCTTTTCTTCTCGAAACTATCGGACGTGCTCCGGGCTTACATCGAGAACCGTTTTGGCATCCACGCGCCGAAACAGACCACGGAGGAATTCTTCGCAGGTCTCAGCCGCCATGCTCCCTTCTCCACCGAGCAAAAAGGCCTGCTCCTGGAATTTCTCCAAGACTGCGACCTCGTCAAGTTTGCCGAGCACCAGCCGTCGCAGGAGCAGGTTATCGGTGCGCTCAGCTCATGCCGGGCTTTCATCGGCGCCACGAGTGCCGAGCGGGATGAGCCGCCCGCCGAGGCATGATCGACGTTGGAGGTCAGATGTCAACACGTTATATTTGTTGTATAAAATGGGTTTTGAACTGCTGATGTTACGGTTTGGATCGAGAGGCAAGGATTGCTCTGAAGGAGGAGTGGGCGCACATGGTTGAGAGTGGGAGCGTATCGAAACACGAATTCAAGGCCGAAGTGAAGCAATTGCTGGATATCCTTGTTCATTCTCTCTACACGAACAAGGAGGTGTTCCTGCGGGAGCTGGTTTCGAATGGTTCGGACGCCTTGGACAAGCTGCGGTTCGAGACCAATCGGGGAAGCGAGGTCGCGGATTCTGACCTGCCGCTCGAGATTCGGATCACTTTTGACAAGGACCGCAATGTGCTCGTCATAGCGGACACCGGCATCGGGATGTCGCGGGACGAGGTGGTGGAGAATATCGGGACCATCGCCCGATCGGGGTCGGCCGAGTTTCTGAAGCGAGCGCAGGAGGAAAAGGGCGGCCTGGAAGGTCTGGTGGGCAAATTTGGGGTCGGGTTTTACTCGGTCTTCATGGTCGCCAGGGAAGTCGTCATCCGGACGAAGTCGTTTATCCCCGGGGAGCCGGCAGTGGAGTGGCGATCGGACGGTCTGGGCACCTACGAGATCGTGAGCCTCGACGAGGAGGTCAAGCGCGGCACCCGGATCGAAGTCCATCTCAAGGATGACGCCAAGGAATACGCCGAAAAATACCGGTTGACCGACATCATCAAGAAGCACTCCAATTTCATCTCTTTCCCCATCTTCGTTGAAGACGAGCAGGTGAACACCATTCCGGCTATCTGGCGTGAGCCCAAGTTCTCGGTCACCCAGGAGCAGTACAACGAGTTCTACAAGTTCCTCACCTTCGACACGGAAGAGCCCATGGAGACGCTCCACATTTCCGTGGATGCGCCGGTGCAGTTCAGCAGCCTGCTTTTCATCCCCAAAAAGGGTTACGAGCTTCCTGGATTTGGCAAGGATCGCTACGGGCTCGACCTTTATGTGCGGCGGGTGCTTATCGAGCGCGGCAACAAAGACCTGATCCCCGAATACCTGGGGTTCGTCCGAGGTGTGGTGGATTCCGAGGACCTGCCGCTAAACATCTCCCGCGAAACACTCCAGGAAAGCGCACTTCTGCACAAGATCTCCACGGTGGTCACCAAGCAGATCCTCTCCCAGATGCTGAAAGTGGCCAAGGAGGACAAGGAGAAGTACGTCGAGCTCTGGAACAACCATGGCCGGCTTTTTAAGATAGGCTACACGGATTACGCGAACCGGGAGAAGTATGCCGATCTGTTGCGCTTCAATTCCTCGCGATCGGAGGATGCGAAAGGGCTGGTTTCTCTCGACGAGTACATCGAACGGGCCAAGCCGGATCAGAAGGAGATCTATTTCGTGTTCGGACCCAGCCGGGAGGCCATCGCGTTGAGTCCGCACATGGAGATCTTCAAGGCAAAGGGGCTCGAAGTCCTCTACCTGTTCGACCATCTCGATGAATTTGCGATGGAGTCGGTCAGGACGTACAAGGAATTTGACATCAAGTCCATCGAGCACGTGGATCCCAAGAGCCTTGAAAAGTTTCAGTCCATCGAAGCCCAACGGCAGGTCGAGCCTCTGGGCGAGGAGGACGAGAAGCAGTTCGCAACGTTCCTGGAAAGGGTCAAGGAAATCCTGGGCGATCGTGTCACAGAAGTTCGGGTAACGGGGAGGCTTTCGGAAAGTCCTTGCTGTCTCGTCAACCCGGACGACGGGCTCACGTCTTCCATGCAGAAGATCCTTCAGATCGTCAGCAAGGATACGTCCATTCCCAAGAAGATCTTCGAAGTCAATAAGGATCATGTCCTGGTGCGCAACCTGTTGGCCATCTACAGGGCCAATCCCAAGGACGAGTACCTCGGCAGCGTGGTGGAGCAGTTGTTCGAGTCCGCGCTGCTGCTCGAGGGCTACCTCAAAGACCCGCACGCCATGGTGGGCCGCATCCAGGACCTCCTGAACAAATCAAGCGGCTGGTACCGTGCTGTGACCAACACTTGAGCCGACGCTTTCCGAGGAAGTGATGCGTTTTGAATTTCCATGGGCCTTTCTGATGGTCCCGCTGCTCCTTCTGATCGTGTGGCTAAACTTGCGAAAACGTACGGGCGTGGGGCTCAAGTTCTCTTCGGTTCGCACTGCGGCTGCATCCGGGATGTCCACGAGGACCCGCCTCAGGCAGGTCCCCCTCATCGTCCGCGCGCTCGCCGTTGTGCTGCTCATCGTAGGTCTGGCCCGGCCCCAGCTGGGACGCGAGGAAGTGCGCGACGTGAGCCAAGGGATCGCCATCGAAATGGTCGTCGACCGGTCCGGCTCGATGGGACAGGAGCTCACTTACGAAGGTGCGCAGCTCAGCCGGCTCGAGGTGGTCAAAAAGCTCTTCAGGGAGTTTGTCCTCGGGAATGGCAAGGATCTTCAAGGACGTCCCAGCGACCTCATCGGCATGGTGGCTTTCGCGCGCTACGCGGACACGGTTTGCCCGCTCACGTTGAGCCACGGCGCCCTCGATCGGTTTATCGAATCGATTCAGCTCGTAACGAGAAAAAATGAGGACGGAACGGCCATCGGCGATGGCCTGGCCCTCGCCGCGGCGCGCCTGAAGACGGCCGAGGAGTCGTTGAAATCCCTTCACGGTCAGTCTCCGTTGCGAACCTCGGAGGGACCTTCCCATGCCGATGTGCTCACGTTTTCGGGTCGAGGGACGAACAAGAGCTACCAGATCAAAAGCAAGATCGTGATCCTTTTGACCGACGGCCAGAACAACGCCGGGAAGCGCTCCCCCATCGAGGCGGCGCGCTTGGCCAAGGAGTGGGGAATCAAGGTTTACGCCATCGGGATCGGTGGTCGGGAATCCTTCATGACCATCAAGACGCCTCTTGGAGACTATAAGGTGCCGGGCGGTCCGGGCGTGGACGAAGTCACTCTGAGAAGCATCGCGGACGAGACGGGAGGCGCCTTCTGGCTGGCGGAATCGGCCGAGAAACTGCACGAAATCTACAAGGAAATTGACAAGCTCGAGCGGACGGAGATCGAATCGGTGCGCCACATCGACTATGCGGAGCGTTTTGCACCGTTTTTGCTGGCAGCCCTTGGAATGCTGATCCTGGAGCAGGTCTTGGCTTCCACGGTCTTCAGGAGGGTCCCGTGAGCCCCATTCGACTCGAAAATCCGGAGGCGTTGCACCTGCTCTGGCTTCTGCCCTTGCTCCTGGGGGTTGCAGCCTATCG
>CALBZH010000896.1 GCA_937889795.1 uncultured Syntrophobacteraceae bacterium
TTGGTATCCGCAACGGTTACCCCGCGGAGCCCCGTATTCTTGACGCGTACGGCTTCTTCCATCGCAACCTCCATGCGGGTCTAAGTTCGTTCTAACAGGCAATCTCGACGTAAAAACCCTGGATTCCGGCCAGAAGCATGCCGGAATGACGATACGAAAGCTCCCTGCCCACGAAGGCATCCCCGGCACGAGCTCACCCTTGGCGGCTCTTCCGGACTACATTGAGGGCTCCTCCTGCTGCAAGAAGCTGGCGCTGCCTGTCCGAGACCTGCAGCAGGGTCATGATCTGCGTGTTGCCGGCCTCCACGGGAATCTCGACGTCCCCCCGCTCGATCCGCGCGCGCACGTCGGGGAGCGTGAGGATCATCCCCTTCTCAAGCAAATCGTAGTCGGACGGATCACTGAGCTCCAAGGGGAGGATGCCGAAATTGCACAGGTTCGCCTTGTGGATCCGTGCGAAGCCTTTGGCGATCTTGATGCGGACCCCCAGGAAGCGGGGCGCCAGGGCAGCGTGCTCACGGCTGGAGCCCTGACCGTAATTGTCCCCGCCGACCACGGCGGCATTGCCTTTCTTTCTGCATTCCCGGGAGAAGTCGGGGGCGATCTGCGAAAAGACAAATTGGCTCAAGGCTTCGATATTGGATCGCAGCGGAAGAATCTTGGCTCCGGCGGGCATGATGGTGTCCGTCGAGATGTTGTCCCCGACCTTCAGCACGATTTCGGCGGTCAGGGTTTCGGGAAGCGCGTCCATCTCGGGCAGAGGCCGAATATTCGGGCCACGAATGATCTCGGTTTTCCTGCCGGCTTCGGATGGGGCAATGATGGCGGACGATTCGACGACGTAGGTGCTCGGGTCCTTGATTCGCGGATAGGTCATCTCCTTGGCAAGGGTGCGCGGGTCGGTGATGACCCCCTTGAGAGCGGCGGCGACTGCCGTTTCGGGCGAGCACAGATACACTTGGTCGTCCACCGTGCCCGACCGACCGGGAAAATTGCGAGGCATCGTCCGAAGGCTCACCTGCCCCGTACCCGGAGCCTGCCCCATCCCGATACAGCCCAGGCAGCCCGGCTCATGGACACGCGCGCCGGCCCGGATGAGGGAGATGAACCCCCCTTTGGCCGCCACGTTCTCGATCACCTGTCTGCTTCCCGGGTTGATGTGGAGCGAAACGTCCGGGTGAGCGTGCCGGCCCTCCGCAATCGCGGCGACCACCATCAGGTCGCGGAACGAGGAGTTCACGCTGCTTCCCACGATGACCTGGTGCACCGTCTTGCCGGCGACCTCGCGCACGGGCACGACGTTTCCGGGGGAAGACGGGCACGCAATCAGCGGCTCGATCGTCGAAAGGTCGATCTCCGCGAATTCATCGTATTCGGCGCCGTTGTCCGCTTTGAGCTCGATCCACGCCTCGCCACGCCGCTGCCCCAACAGGTAAAGGCGCGTGTTTTCGTCGGACGGGAAGATGGAGCTGGTGGCCCCGAGCTCGGTTCCCATGTTGCCGATTGTTTCCCGGTCTGTTGCCGAAAGGCTCCTGACGCCCGGCCCCGTGTATTCAACGATCTTCCCAAGGCACCCTTTGACGCCGTAGCGGCGGAGCATCTCGAGAATGACGTCCTTGGCGCTGACCCAGTCGGGGAGCGCCCCCGTAAGCCGGACCCCCAGGACCTTTGGACAGGGCAAGGCATAAGGATGGCCGGCCATGGCCAGGGCGACGTCCAAGCCCCCCGCGCCGATTCCCAGCATGGAGACGCCCGCGGCACCGGGCGTGTGGCTGTCTGCCCCGAGTAGCGTCTTGCCGGGCACACCGAACCGTTCCATGTGCACCTGGTGGGAGACGCCGTTTCCGGGTGGGCTGAAGTAGAGTCCATACCGGGCCGAAGCAGTCTGGAGGTATCGATGGTCGTCGGCGTTCTTGCTGTCCGTCTGCAGAATGTTGTGGTCCACGTACTGGACGGCGACTTCCGCTCGCGCCCGGTCGAGCCCCATGGCCTCGAATTCGAGCATCGCCATGGTGCCGGTCGCATCCTGGAGCAGGACATGATCGATTCTGATGGCGATTTCTTCCCCGGCAACCAGGCGGCCTTCCATAAGGTGGGCTTCAAGGATTTTGTGAGTGAGATTCTTCGGCACTTGCAGACTCCATGGTTGACTGGAGCTGATCCCGTTAGGGAGTCAACCGATCAGAAACGGAGCAGGCTGGTCATAGAGACTTCGGTCACGCCGAGCATGGTCGCGCCTCCCGCAGGGCCATCGTGACTCGTCCACCCTCGACGCAAGCAAGAAGAACGCATACTTAGGCTAAGCCCAGGCCGGAGTGTTGTCAATCACGCAGCCCCCCTCGATCCGCACAAGGGGCGCTCGAGCGCTCCCATCCGCTCCGCGCATCCTAAAGGTGTGCTTGGCAACGGGCGCCTCACGTGTCCTCTCTTTTCTCCGGTCTGATCCACTGACCGGTTTGAACATATTGCTGCGTGATGGCCTTAAGCTCTTTCCGCTTGGCGAGAAAGGCCTCCTTCATCCCGCGCAGCCACTCCATGTGGTGCTTGGCTGCCTCGTAGGAAAGAAAAAGCGGGTGGTCCCCGGCAGACGTCTGGATTTCGACTCCCTTTGGCGAGCAACGGTACACTCCCTCGCTGCTGCACAACATGCAGCGCACCTTGCCCCCAGGCAAAAATCGGAAGGTATCGCCCCCACAAAGCGGACAGCGGGCGTCGGAATCAGCCGAGGGCGAGGCTCCGGCCTCCGCAGCGAGCGACCGCGCCATTTCACGGGCCACAGCCTTTGCCGTTTCGGTCAGGAAAATCTCCCCCGGCAGCGCCCCGTAAACCACTTCGCTCGCCCTCAGATCGCCAAGCGTCAGCTTGAGGAACTGTTCGACGTCGAGCTTCGTCTGTCCTTCCATGCCGGGAATTCCCGCAATGGCGACCCCCGCCGCGGGTTTGCCCCAGAGCTCGTCCAGATGTCCATAAAAACTCAGACCCCGGTCGAGGAAAAGCTTGAGCGAAGCATTCGCCCCCAGGAAATACGTGGGCGCGGCCACGACATAGGCGTCACAGGCGGCCAGTTCGTTCAGCACCAGTTTGTGGTCATCGTCGACAACACACTCCATCTCACCAAAAAGACACTGGTAGCAAGCGATGCAAGGACGGATACTCAACTCCGGCAATCGTGCGAGCTTGAGGTCCCATTCCCCCGGCAACTGTCTGTAGAGCTCTTTGACAAAGAGCTCACAATTGCCAAATTTGCGAGGAGAAGCGAGGATTCCGAGAAGGCTTCGGGGCATTGTGGTCTCTCCTCTTTGAGGTCGTCGATAGCTTTTGCGGTTCGAGCGTAATGGGGCAGGAGATCGATAGATGCACACGGCTTTCCGCCACGCGGCGCAGCGTCGAGGGCATAACCGTTCAAGACATGCAAATAGAAGAGAAAGGGATTAATGTACACAAAAAAAAGCTAGCCGGCGGGGCTAGGACCGGCTAGCTATGAGGAGGAAAGAGTTTCTTTTCGTGGTTGGCCCTAGAAATAAGCAGGATCAATGCCAACTCAACTAAGACATTGTAATTACAATCTTTATGGTAATTGCCCCGAGAACTGTGTCGCGATTCAGACGGGTTATTCCAAATGGAATCCCGCCATTATTCGCCGAAATCCCGCCATGATGGCGCCGAAGCGGAATCTTGCTTTCTGCCAACGGCGGTGGAATTGCTGAAAGAAACCGCGAGCGATGAGCGGCGAAGGAAGGCTCATGATCATGAAACCCAAAGGAATAGGGCTGTTGTCCGGGGGGCTGGACAGTATTCTGGCTTTCAGAGTGTTGCAGGAGCACGACGTGGAGCTTCTTGGCTTGATGTTCAAGACCCCTTTTTTCGGGCCTGCTCCGAACATCGCCTATGAAAAGCTTGTCGGCGCACCCGTCGACGTCGTGGATATCACCGAGATCCATCTCCAGATGCTGCGGGCTCCCGTGTATGGGTTCGGAAGCCAAATGAACCCCTGCATCGACTGTCACGCCTTGATGCTTCGGGAAGCGGGGCGCAGGATGCAGGACCCGGATCGCGATTTTCTGTTCACCGGCGAAGTTCTGGGGCAACGGCCCATGAGTCAGCGTCGGGATTCGCTGAAGAGCGTCGAAAAGCTCTCAGGTTATGCGGGGCGCGTCCTTAGACCCCTGAGCGCGCGTTTGCTCGCCCCGACGTTCATGGAGCTCGACGGCCTCATCGACCGCAGCAGGCTTCTCGATATTCAGGGGCGGTCCAGAAAGCGCCAGGAGACGCTCGCCAGACACTACGGCATCGCCGATTACCCACAGCCCGGAGGCGGGTGTATGCTCACCAAGGAGGGATTCGCGCGTCGTCTGAGGCGCCTTCTTGGGCTTTACCCTGAGGTTGCGGGCCATCAGGTGGAGATCCTCAAGTGGGGCAGGACCTTCGAACTGGTCACGGGGAAGATTTGCGTTATCGGAAGGGATCGGAACGACAACGCGAAGCTGGAAGGTGCGGTAGGGGGAGGAGAAACGGTTCTGCAGATGCAGGATCATCCCGGGCCGACCGGGGTGCTGATGAGCCTCCCGGAGGATACCGATTCCCTGATGTCCGCGGCGCGGATTCTCGCTGCTTACAGCGATGCGCCTGCGGGTGTGCACGCCGTTGTCGCCTGGCGGTCATCGGCCCGGAGCGGTGTGCTGCATGTTGAAACCGTCGGTAAGGAAGCCTTCCGGCATCTGCTGATTGGGTGAGGACCAATGCATCCTGGAGAGACTGCCTCACGGGGCGGCCTGTTTGGAGCCGTAGTCACAGTGGGAAAGCAGAGCGCACCGACCGCATTTGGGGCTGCGAGCCAGGCAGATCTGTCGACCATGCTCAATCAACTGGTGACAAAAATGGGTCCACTTCTCCCTCGGGATCACCTCCATCAAGTCCATCTCGATCTTTTCAGGGTATTTATTGCTTGTTAATCCGATACGTTGAGCTATGCGGCCCACATGAGTGTCCACGACGATTCCTGGTATGCCGTATGCATTTCCGAGAATGACGTTCGCCGTCTTTCGCCCGATACCGGGAAGCTGCACCAACTGGTCCAGATCCGATGGCACCATGCCGTGGTATTTGTCGCTGAGAATGCGACAGCAGCTCTGAATGCTACGGGCTTTGTTGCGATAGAAGCCTGTCGATCGTATGTCGAGCTCGAGCTCCTCCAGAGGGGCCTCCGCGTAAGATGCTGCGGAGGGATACTTTTTGAAGAGGGCAGGAGTGACCTGGTTGACCCTTTCATCAGTGCACTGGGCGGAGAGGATGGTCGCGACAAGGAGCTCTAGGGGAGTCGAGTGGTCAAGTGAGCAACGGGCGTCGGCGTAAAGGGTGTCCAGCACGGATAGGATTGCGTGAACGTCTTTTGGATGTCCGGTTGGGGAAGCTTGGGGGGTGATGGTCTTCTTGGCGGGCATGCGGAATCGTCCTCTCTATACAGATGGTTCATGTCGGAACCCTCAGGGCCAATCACGGCGATCTCAAGCCCCCTATGGCAAAGTTGACCTTGGAATTCAAGGGAAAAGCAACTATATTTGCATCACCAAGCAAAAGGATCTGTCTCGAATAACTGAGGAAAGCGACGACTAGCCGCAGCCTGTGATGAGGTCATCTTGACCAGCGTTGGCAAGACCGTGGGATCTCTGAGGCATGGAAGCAGTATCGACTCGTTGAAGAGGTGCGTATGAAAGACCAGAAGTTGGATTGGAGCAATGTGCTTCGCTGCGAAAGGCGACCCGTTCAGACGCATATCGTCGTCTGCCCTTTCTGCGACAATCCGCACTCCGTTCCAACCGATTTTGATTCAATCCATCGTTGCAGTTGTGGCGCATGCTACAAGGTGTGTGGTCAGCAGGCTCTGGAAACAGGGGTAGGGGACATTGCCGAAGAGCTTTGGAACGAGGAAGAGCTGAATTTCGTTCGTTCCATCCCGATCGACTTTTGCAATGTGGTTGTCGAAAAGGATTTCGACAGACTCTTGGATCTCAGGCAATCCTCGGACCCAATCGCCGTCGAGCGGTTTTGCAAGTACGACATGAATATGAATCTCAGTCTTGTTTGGGTCAAGCGGCTCTTCTGAGGACGCGACGATCTCAATTTCTCTCTGGCACGGGAAGCATCGCTCAAATCAAGGATAGAGCCAAGCACGCAAGCCATTATTGCAACGGAGACCGCCGGAAGTCTCGCCCGGGGCGCCGAGATGGCGCCTTTTTTCTTTTGGAGGCGTAGCGATCATCTTGGTTTCATGAAATGAGCACAGGATGGTGGAATATGAAGGAGTACACGGAGCGAATCGTGATGCAGGCAGAAGATATCGAGCGGTCGCTGCAGCGCATGGCTGAGGAGATCGTCGAGAAGTCGCTGGATCCGGCCGGACTGGCTCTGGTGGGGATCCACACGGGAGGTGTCCACCTCGCGCGGAGGCTGGAGAGAATCATGCGAGAGAAATTTCAATTGGATCTCCCTGTAGGCGCTCTGGACATCAACCTGTACCGAGACGACTGGACCCGTCTGCACACTCAGCCCGTGGTGAAGGCCTCGGAAATCCCGTTTATCATAGATGACCGGGAAGTCGTTCTGATTGACGATGTGCTCTACACCGGCCGAACCATCCGGGCTGCTCTGGATGCGCTGGTGGACTTCGGGCGGCCCAAACGCGTTCAGCTCTGTGTGCTGGTCGATCGGGGGCACAGGGAATTGCCCATTTGCGGCCAGTTTATTGGAGTTCAGGTCGAAACGCTCGTCGATGAAATGGTCAACGTCCTGCTGACCGAAAAAGACGAGGTGGATCAAGTGGTCGTCGAAAGCCCCGCGTAAGTCTGCCGTCGGACAAGGGGGATGAACGTACGGGTTCGATTCTGTGCCTGAAACGTGCGCTCCGGGATACGCGTCGTCCCCGTTGATCTTGCCCACTGATTGCGTTGCCGTGCTGTCAGTCCAGTATTTGTTTGAGCCTGGCCAGGCCGAGATTGCCTCCGGTCATGACGGCCACGACCTTTTTCCCGGCCAGTTGGTCTTTCAGTTTGAACGTTGCCGCCAGGGCTGCCGCTCCCGCCACTTCGGCGAGGTTCTGAGTGTACCGGAGTCCCAGGATCACACCTTCCCGAAGCTCGTCCTCGCTCAAGAGCACAACGTCCTGGATCTTGCCCTTGAGGATTTCATAAGGAATGTCAAAGACGCTCCGAGCCGCTAACCCGTCGGCAATGGTCTCCGCAGCGGGAACGATCACCGGGCGCCCCTGCTTCCAGGATTCGTAAAAGGACGGCATGCGGGCCGCCTGAACACCGATCAGTTGAACGCGATTGTTAATGCCCTCGATGACCTTTGCCAAGGCGGCGCACCCAGATCCGCCCCCGATGGGCATGATGATGGCGTCCACGTCGGGAAGCTCCTCGAATATCTCCAACCCCATGGTGGCGATGCCGTTTAAGAGGTGGGGCTCGTTCCCCTGCCGCAGATAGTAGTAGCCAGTCTTTTCCGTCAGCTCCTCGCAGTAATCCTGTGTCTCGTAAAAGTCGCTCCCACGCTGAATGACTTGGGCGCCGTAGGAGAGAATCTCGGCATTCACCTCGGGATCATTGTTCACGGGAACCACTACGTTGCAGAAGACCCCTCGTTCCTGAGCGGCCCAAGCGACCGCCAGACCATGGTTTCCTCTTGTGGCGACGGCAATCCCTGCCTTCTGGATCTCGGGGCCGATGTGGGCCATAAAATTGACCGCCCCGCGGACTTTAAAGGAATTGGTTGGCAGATGGTTTTCATGCTTGACATAAATCGAAGCCCCGATGACTTCGGAAAGGCGTCTGTAGTAGGTCAGATGCGTGCGCTTGATGACCTGGTCGACTTGACGACGCGCTTTGAAAATTTCCAGCATGTTCACCTGATTGATCAAATCGTCGTGGTGTTTGGTCATATCCCCTTCCTTTCTCAACACTCAAGTCGCCCAACGGTGAGATAATGGAGGCGTATTCGGGCTTGAAACACCGGAAATGCCCTTGTCATGCCGAGTTGGTCCTGAGACAGTCGAATCATAGCATCCCTGCTCCGCACCTTTGTAACACCCGCCATTCGAACATCTTCGCGCCAGGTTATCGTCCGCGCAACTAACCGAACTTTCTTAGAATAGGCGCAGCCATTTTTCAATTGAAAACGACCAGGACTCATGTTAAACACGAGACCACTTCAAGCGGGAGTAGCTCAGCTGGCTAGAGCATCAGCCTTCCAAGCTGAGGGTCGCGGGTTCGAAGCCCGTCTCCCGCTCCAGAAAAGCATTAAGGTTTCAATGCCTTACGCACGAAGACCTCAGGCTTTCACCGAGACTTTCCCCAAAGCGTTGAGTGAAAGCGTGAGGTCTTTGTATTTGTAACTCAAGGAAATCTTTACCCAAATACTCCAAGATCCGACCCGCGTCCTTCTCCAGTCCTTTGACATACTTCCCGTACACCTCGTAGATCATTTGTTTTGAGTTGTGCCCCATCAGAGCAACCAACCTGTCAGGGTTCATTCCGACTGCCAAAGCCCACGCAGCGAAAGTGTGACGCGTTATGTAGGTTGTTCGATAATCGACATCAGCCAGCAATTCCCGCTGAAAATCAAGTTGCAGAGGATTTTGGGGCTCGGCGCCGG